>CAYIGE010000015.1:0-12364 GCA_964362835.1 Candidatus Woesearchaeota archaeon | reverse complement strand
TGATATGAAACGGGCAGTTTCAATAATAGGACCGAGAAGGGCTGGAAAAACTTATGAAATGTATTATTTAATATCTAAGATTAGAGAGAAGTTTGGAATAGACAAGGCAGTCTATATTAACTTTGAAAGGGCGGATTTTGGCATTTTATCTTATAATGACTTGGTGTTGATGCTCGAAACTTATTATGAATTATATCCTAAAAATAAGCGTGAAAGAATATGGCTCTTTCTTGATGAAATACAGAATGTTGTGGAGTGGGAAAGATTTGTTCGTACTTGCTTGGATGATGGGATAAGTGTATTTTTGTCAGGTTCAAGCTCAAAATTACTCAGCAAGGAGATAGCTACAAGTATGAGGGGTAGAAATATATCCTATAATATATATCCTTTTTCATTTATTGAATATTTAATAACTAAAAAATTTGAGATTAAAAAAATATATTCTTCAAGTGAAAAATCTTTTTTGAAGAATTTGTTTAATGAATATTTGATATTTGGAGGTTATCCAGAGAGCATAATTTATGAAGGTGAACGCGAAAAAATAATTAAAGATATATTTGATACTGCAATATATAAAGATGTAATTGAAAGGGGCAAGGTTAGAAATGTTAATGTTATGAAACTTCTAATTAAAGTACTGTTAAATTCAAAAGAGTTTTCGATAAATAAATTTTATAATCATATTAAATCTCAAGGAATTAAAGTAAGTAAGAATGCTTTGTATAATTATTCTGAATATTTGAGTGATGCTTTTTTTGTTTTCTTTCTAAGAAAGTATGATTTGTCTATTAGGAAAAAAGAACAATCTTTGCCAAAGATTTATTTTATAGATAATGGTTTTTTGACATTAAGTGGAATAGATGATAAGGGAAGGCTGTTAGAAAACCTTATATTTATAGAACTAATAAGAAGAAATAAGGATGTTTCATATTATCAAAACTCTCTTAAGGAAGAAGTTGATTTTGTGGTGAAAGAAGGTAAGAAAGTTAAACAACTCATACAAGTTTGTTATGACTTGGGTAATTTTATGACT
This sequence comes from Candidatus Woesearchaeota archaeon, assembly GCA_964362835.1. Taxonomy (GTDB): domain Archaea; phylum Nanobdellota; class Nanobdellia; order Pacearchaeales; family GW2011-AR1; genus SICU01. The sequence goes on along the minus strand of CAYIGE010000015.1, from coordinate 11,331 downwards.
TTGGATAGAGAGGTTAGAGTTCTTATTAAGGCAAGTAAAGAATTTAAATGTAAAGATTTGATTATAATAAGTGCGGATGAGGAAAGAGAAGAAAAGGTGAATGGAAATAATATTAAAATAATTCCTGCTTGGAAATGGGTTTTGAATGAAAAGGGCTAGGCTATTATTCTTTTTGTTTTAGGAGATTATTACTTTTTCGTTGGAATTTTTCTTCCGATATATATATATATATTAGTTTTTCGTGATTATTTTGACTTTTCTTTATGAAAGGTGATGAAAAAGAGTAAATATGAAAAAAAATAATTCTTTGGTAGTTATTGTTCTTGCAGTTGTTGCTGTTATTGTTGCAGTTTATTTTGTAGGAGGATTTTTTGTAAAGACTTCGCCGTCTCTTTCTTCTGATGATGGTGTAGTAGGTTGTTCTCAGGTGACTTCCTGTGGATCTTCACAGCAAATTATTTCGGAGCCAAATTCTACAGAAAGCGATTTTGAAGATGCAAAGACTGTATCGCTTAAAATTTGTGATGCTAATGTATTGGCCGCAAAGCGTAAAGTTCTTGATTGTCTTACAAAGGCGCAGGAGGCATGTATTTTATGGTCTTGTGACTACTCCTCAAAAGTTAATGATAAGTCTTTTTCATGTACGCCTGTTTCATGTACTGAAACTACAAAAACTCAAGTATGCACTTATAAAATTGGCGAGAATGGAAAACCTATACAACCAGGTAGTTGTGTTATAGGAACTGGCGGGTCTATTGGATGGGTATGTAAGTATTTTGATGGATATTATAGTGGAGTCGGGACTTGTGTTGAACCATCAGTTGATAAAGAACCAGAAAATATTGATTAAACGTAGAATTAATAGAAATGATTATTGGTTTCTAAAGCAATCTACTGAATGGTCGTTGACTAAACCTGAAGCTTGCATGAATGCGTAGCATATTGTTGAGCCTACAAATTTGAAACCTCTTTGTTTTAGGTCTAATGACATTGCATCAGATTCTTTTGTTTTTGATTGATAATCTTTGATTTCTTTTGGGTTATTCTTTATTGTCTTGTGATTGACAAAACCCCAGATATATTTACTGAATGATTGTTCTTTTTTTAGTTTTAGAAATTGTTGTGCGTTGATTATTGTGGATTCTATCTTTAGTCTGTTCCTTATTATTCCTGCATCTTGCATTAGTCTTTCTTTGTCTTCAACTATATAATTTGCTATTTTTTCTGGGTTAAAATTGTCTAGAGCTTTTTTGAAGTTTTCTCTTTTGTTTATTATTGTATTCCAGCTTAAACCTGCTTGAAATGCGTCTAGGATAAGGAATTCAAAGAGTTTATTGTCGTCTTTTAACTCTGTTCCCCATTCTTCATCATGATATTTTATCATTAGAGGATTGTCATTTACCCAAGGGCATCTTTGTTTTTGCATATTTATATTAATAGATAATGTTTTTAAGAGTTGTTACTTTTACTAGACATGAAATTAACTTACTTTATGGTTGGTATGGTTTTTGTTATTCTGCTTTTCTTCTTTTTTTATGGACTAAATAATAATGAAAAGAATGCTATTGACTACGACCGTATAGCTAATCAGTCTTTAATAAGACAGTTTGATGTGCGTGAGACATATAAAATATTTCCCGAAGTGTGGTCGCAACACTCTCCTTACGGGTCTAGTTATGAATTTAAAGTTAATTGTTTTGGAGATTATGAAAAACTAGAAGAATGTTTTTTATGGAATGTTGATTCTGTGAGAGTTGTTCCACCTAACTCAACAATTTATAATTTAAATAAAGATTTCAATGTTAATAATTATTCTGGAGAGATTACGAGGAGGTGGGTACTATATGGTCCATATAACGCGAGTTTGCCTTCCAAAGGAAATTATACTTTTGAGTTTATTATTAACGATAGCCTGATAGTAAAGGATGTGGTTTTTTATGAGCCTAGTATGATTGGATATCCTACGGGGGTTTCATGGGAAAGACGTGTTGATGATTTGTATGTATCTTGGGTTCCTCCTGAAGGTGTTGGGGAGGATGATTTTTACAAAGTTATAGTTTGGGAAGAGTATGGCACGCCTGACACTTTTATTTCTAATAGGTTTAATGGTCTCAAGGTAGATGCAGTTTTACCTAATGTTCCTTTTATTGAAGAGGGCAATTATTCAGTAAATGTAGCTGTGTATTTCAAAGATGGATATGCTTTTAGTGAATATATTAAATTTCAGTGGTAATAAGTCAACTAGTAAGATATTTAACATCTGTTTTTTATTTACTTATATGGGTGTTGTTGAAGATAAAGTTAAATTATGTTTATCAAGGATAAAGAAATATAATAATTTGATTAATGCTTTTATTGAAGTTAGAGATGAAAAGGAACTTCTTGATGAAGCTGTTCGGCTTGATTCTAAAAGCAAAAAAGGGAAACTTTATGGTTATGTTATTGGTGTTAAGAGCAATATTTGTGTTGAGGGATTTCATGCTTCATGTGCTTCTGAAACTTTGAAGGATTATACTGCTCCTTATGATGCTACGGTTATTTCTAACATTAAGAATGAAGATGGGTTGATTATAGGAATGCTTAATTGTGATGAGTTTGCGTGTGGATGGACTGGAGAGACTTCGGCTTTTGGAAGAGTTGAAAATCCTGTGGTTCCAGGGCATGTTCCTGGAGGAAGTAGTTCTGGAAGTGCAGCTTCTGTGGCTGCCGGGCTTTGCGATATGGCTTTGGGAAGTGATACTGGGGGAAGTATTAGAGTTCCAGCTTCATTTTGTGGAGTTGTTGGAGTTAAGCCTTCTTACGGATGTGTTTCTCGATATGGTTTGATTGATTTGTCTATGTCTATTGACCAAATAGGACCTATTACTAAAAATGTTTCTGATTCTATGCTTTTACTTGATGTGATAAAAGGGCAAGATGAGAAAGATACGACAACTTTTGATTCTAAACCTTTTAAGATTGAGAATGTTAAGAAATTAAAATTTGGAGTGGTGACGCTTCCGGAAGTTGATTCTAGAATTGGTAATTTAATGGTTCCAATTTTGGGTGAATCTATAAAGAAATTAGGATGGTCTGAGAAGAAAGTAGAATTGAAATATATTGAACTTGCTATTCAGACTTATCATCCTTTAGTATGGACTGAATTCTTTTCTGCTACTCGTAGAATGGATGGTCGTCGTTATGGGAAGAAAATAGAAGACTCTGCAGGTGCAGAAGTTTTGAGGAGACTTGCTGGAGGAAGTGAGATTTCTAAGGCTGAATTTGAAGGACAATATTATCAAAAAGCTTTGAATGTTAAAGAATTGATTAAGAAAGAATTTGAACGTGTCCTTAAAGAAGTTGATTGTTTGATTATGCCTACTGTTTCTGTATTGCCTTGGAAATTTGGGACTAAAGTCTCTCTTGAACAACTTTATGCTGTTGATGCTTTGACTATTCCTTCAAATCTGGCCGAAGTTTGCGCGATATCAATTCCGATTGGATTTATTGATAAAAAGCCTGTTGGAATTCAAGTAGTTTGTTCTAAAGGAGAGGAGTCTAAAATGTTTAGTATTGCTATGGAAATAGAGAAGTTGATTTCAAAGTGAGATATTAAAAACTGGTTGTTGTTTTAATTTTGATGAAACTTGAAGGAGCTGAAATTGATTTTCTTGGACATGCTGGGTTTGTTGTTAAGTTTAAGAATAAAACGGTTGTTATTGATCCTTATCACGTTTCTGAAAGTGTTCCTAAAGGAGATATCCTTTTGATTACTCATAGTCATTATGATCATTGCAGTATAAAAGACATACAGAAATTGTCGAGGAAGGGAACTATTGTTTTGTGTCCTGTTGATTGTCAGAGTACTCTTATGAAGGTTAAAAATATTGATATTCATATAGTTGAGAAAGATGATGTTTTAGATTTTGGTAACTTTAAAATAGAATGTATTCCTGCCTATACTAATAATCCTCGCCATTCTGCTAGTGAAGGCTGGCTGGGTTATTTGTTGAAATTTGGCAAGACTATCATATATTTTGCTGGAGATACAGATAATATTCCTGAAATCAGACATTTAAGCGGGTACGGTAAGAAAGGGAATAATTTTATTACTGTTCTTCCTGTTGCTGGAGGCGTTGTGATGGATGCGCTTTCTGCTGCTAATGTTGCTTCTTTGTTGAATTCTTCTCTTGCAATTCCTATGAGTTATGGTTCTGGATTATACGGAACGATTGATGATGCTAAGAGGTTTGTTGAGCTTTGTAATCAGAAAGGTGTTAGAGCGGAAATATTGAATAAGGTTTGAATTATATTGCCTGAATTATGCCCTTTATTATGATATAACCAATTAGTCCTATAGCTACAATTTTTATTATCTCTATCAGAATTTCGCTAGGACTATCATATTCTTTCATTTTATTATCTCAATATCCTTCTTTATATTAATTAATTGCTGATGTATATTAAGCTTCTCCTTTAACTTTTTTAATTCTTCTTTTATTATTGCAATATCTTTATTCTTCTCTGAAATTATTATTAAAATCATTAATATAAACCCTAAAATTATTCCAATAATTCTATTGTTTTCAGATAGATAAGCCCAGATAAATGAAAGTCCTGTTAAAGTTCCTAAGATTATATTTATTATTCTAGAGTCCATCTTTTTCTTTTTATTATTTGTGTTAATTAAGCATTTATATGGTAGAAGATACTCTTAAAAAGGGTAGGATTTGATTTTATTTATGAGTGGACATGAAGAGATAGCTCGTAAGAACATAATGCGTGATAGTGAGGAGCCTGATGGAATTAGTGTTCGTGGTCCGGACTTTAATTTAGGAGTTAATTATAGTAAGATTATTGAAAGTTTTGAAACTATGGGATTTCAAGCTACTCATCTTTCTAGAGCTATAGAAATTACAAATAGAATGATTAATGATAAAGCATTTGTATTCTTAGGGTATACTTCAAACATGGTTTCTTCGGGACTACGGGATGTTATTAGTTTCTTGGTTCAACAGAAGAAAGTAAACGTATTAGTTACGACTTGTGGAGGTGTTGAGGAAGACATTATCAAATGTCTTGGTAGTTTTAAGATTGGAGACATGGCAAACAGCAGAGCTGTTTCCATGCCTTCTGCCAAACTTTCAGATGTATTGTCAGAAGGTTTTAATGCTGATGGGAAGATTCTTCGTGAAAAAGGAATTAATAGAATAGGAAATATTTTTGTTCCTAATTCTAGGTATGTTGCTTTCGAGAAATTTGTTCAGCCAATTCTTGAAGAGCTTTATCAAGTTGCTATTAAGAGAGGGAAACCTGTGACTGGTAATGAACTAATTTGGAAGCTTGGAGAGAAAGTTAAAGACGAAAATAGCATTTATTACTGGGCTTGGAAGAACCAAATTCCTGTTTATTGTCCTGCAATACTCGATGGTGCTCTTGGAGATAACATTTATTTCTTTAAGTTTAAACGTCCTGATTTTGTGATTGATTCTACTGAGGACGTAGTTTGGTTTAATAATACAACTATTGGTCTGAAAAAAAGTGGAGCAGTTATTTTGGGTGCTGGAGTTGTTAAGCATGCAATACTTAATGCAAATATGCTTCGCAACGGTTTGGATTATGCTGTGTATGTTAATACATCTCAAGAGTTTGATGGTAGCGACGCTGGTGCTACTCCTAATGAGGCTGTTTCATGGGGTAAAATATTACCTAATGCTCACAGCGTAAAGGTTTTTGCTGATGCTACTATTGTTTTTCCATTGCTTGTTGCTCAGAGTTTTGCTAAGAAGTGAATCTTGAGTCTTAGATGTATGATATAACAAAAAGCTTTAAATAGTCGTTATTTGTTATATTATATAATGAGTGAACAAGAGAAACTTTTGGAGATTAATGCACTTGAATATTATAGAAATGGTTTGCTTGCTGAAAAACGAGGAGAATATAACACTTCGGTTACTCTATTTTTTAAGGCAGTTGCCTCTTTATGCGATTTACAAATTTTGAGAGATAAGGGTTCATTCCCAACTAATCATTCTGAAAGATTTAGAATTTTAGAAAAGGAATATCCCGATATCTATTTAAAAATAGATAATGATTTTCGTCTCTATCAAAATAGTTATAGATTAAGATTAGATAAAAATACAAGTGAGGTGCTTAAACATGATGTGGAAGCGTTATTTGAAAAGCTTAGAATCACTTTCTAAGAAACTTTTTGATAAAGAAAAATTATTTGATGTTATTCTTTATGGCTCTGCTGTTAAGGGGAAGGACGAGCCTAGAGACATAGATATTGTTATTATATTCTTTAATGAAGAATTTAGAGAAAGACTTGATATTGCTCAAACATTTAAGATGGATTTGCCAAAGGATTTAAAATTTGATATTCAAACCTTGAATGTTTCAGATTTGTTTGATGCAAGTTTTTTTGCTAGACAAGGGATTTTAATAGAGGGATATAGTCTTGTTTCCGGAAGAAAATTTAGTGATAAATTGGGGTTTAAGGGGTATTCTTTGTTTAGCTATACTCTTGGTAATCTAAATCACAATCAAAAGACTATGTTTACTTATTCGTTAATCGGAAGGGGCAAAACTGAAGGGATGATTAAAAAAGTTAATGGTAAATCTATGGGAAGAGGCGCCTTTCTTGTTCCTATCGAAAGTAGTTTGATGTTTGAAGAATTTTTAGAAAAGTGGAAATTAGAATATTCTAAAAAAAATATGTTGGTGTCTTCATGATTAATAAAAAATTGCTAAAAAAGATTGCTAAAATGCACGATAAAAAAATAGGTCTTTCTGCTATTGGAAAGATTGAAGCACTTTTATTGGGGGAAGCTGAAAAATTGTTGATGCGAGCTTCTAAGCAAGCAGATTTTTCTGGTAGAAAGATAATAAAGGCTGAAGATATTATTCAGCCCGAAATTGAGCATCATTCTTTGGGTTAAGCCCGGCATGATTGAAATTGCTCCGGAATATGAGGAAATTTTTGTTAAGTCTATTGGAGAAATAATTAAAGATTTTGAAGTGCGAAAGGTATTTGTTACTTAGAGTTTTGGGAAGGGTTAAACTATGGCTGACAAGCTTCTCTTAATTCTTTTATTTTATCTGTTTTTTCCCATGTGAATTCTGGCTCGTTTCTTCCAAAATGACCGTAACTTGCTGTTTTGTTGAATATTGGATTATTTAGTTTTAGATGATTTATAATTGATTTAGGTCTGAAGTCAAATATTTTTTCTATTGCTTTTACTATAATATTTTCTGGAACTTTTGAAGTATTGAATGTGCCAAAAGTTTCTATGTTAATAGAAGTTGGTTTGGCTATGCCGATGCAATAGCTTACTTGTATTTCACATTTATCTGCTAATTTTGCCGCAACAATGTTTTTTGCAACGTAACGTGCCATGTATGCACCTGAACGATCTACTTTTGAGCAGTCTTTACCTGAAAAAGCTCCTCCTCCGTGCCTGCCATAGCCTCCATAAGTATCTATAATTATTTTTCTACCTGTTAATCCAGTGTCTGCTTCTGGACCTCCAATTACAAACCTGCCTGTAGCATTAATGTGAATTTTTGTGTTATTATTTATCCATTTTTGACATATTGGGATTATTACTTTTTCTTTTATTTCTTCTCTTAATTTTTCTTCGGATATTGATTCATCATGTTGTTGTGCTATTACTATATTTATTAATTCTTTTGGTTTTCCATCAATATATTTAATTGAAACTTGGCTTTTACCATCGGGTTTTAACCCCTTTATTATATTATTTTTTCTTACTTCTGTAAGTCTTTTTGCTAATTTATGTGCTAGAATTATTGGCAGCGGCATAAGTTCTTCTGTTTCATTACATGCAAAGCCAAACATCAAGCCTTGGTCTCCTGCTCCTTGCTCTACTATATCTATGCCTTGGGCAATATCTTGACTTTGTTCTTGCAAGGAGTTTATTATTCTATAATCTAAATAATTGTTATACCCTATATTTTTTAGCACATTTTTGGCTATTTGTTCTACATTTATTTTAGCATTTGTTTTTACTTCTCCAGCTATATGGATTAGGTTTTTTGTAATCAGACATTCTACTGCGCATCTGCTATTATGGTCTTGTTCGAGCATTGCATCTAAAATCGCATCGCTAATTTGGTCACAAATCTTGTCGGGGTGTCCTTCGGTTACGGATTCTGATGTGAAATAGGTTATTCTTGGAGCCATTTTTCTCAATAATCAAGCATATTCCTTACCATGTTTGCTATTGCATCATTTCTATGAGTTGGTAGCTCCCTAGTAAGCAGATTTTCTAGCATTTTTGTTTTATTTTCTGCATAAAGAGATTTTTTGATGCCTATTACCATCTTCTCTTTAGTATCGGTGTCTGTTAGAGTAGTAATGTTATTTAGGATGGTTGTATCACCATTATTTCTAAAACTATCTGGACCAATTTCATCTATGCCTATTTTTTCATTTTCATGATGAATTGAAAGAGGACGTGCTAGTGAAGAGTTAGCATGACTATCTAGTTCATTAAAATCATCAGTGTATACAAAATGAAAGAAAGAAAGACCATTTTTACAGTAAGATGATTTGGGATAGGTTATTTCCGATTCAGTTTCTTGTATGCTCTTAATAAATCTTCTTGCTCTATCTTCGCTACCAAAAAATGGAGGTGCTAACCTTCTAAAACTATCTTCATTACTATCTGGGTTAATATCACATTGATGGTGTTTGTCAAGATGATTAATTTTTTTAGATCTTCTTATCTCAGATTCATCAAGGACATAAACTAAGCGATTATTTTCTGAATCGGTCCTACCATCTTGGGCAACCAGTTCTTTAAATTCTTTTCTTTCAAGAATAATTGCTTCACTTTTTGTTTTTTTAAATTTAGATAGATTTGGATATGTTATGGGAGTAATTGGTATATGTGCATAAACAACTATTTTTTTTCCAGCATCTGTTTTTCCTATTACTCTCGTACTAGGAGAACTGCACGTTTCCAAAAGAAGACTACTACTATAATCTCTAAGCCGTGAAATATGATCTTTTATTTCACTACCAAGAACATCGGCTAATGTTGGGATAAATAAAGGAAAATAACCTTCTTTTTGACAGAAAGTTAAAATTTCCTCTAGATTATCTACACACAATCCCTGTGAATCATACCAAGGACTTGCTCCCTCTGTAAAAATTTCAATGTTTGGTTTCATTTTCTATATGGTCTCTTTCTTATTCCTTCTTCTATTTGTTTTCTTTCATAATCGCTTCCCGAAACTAGGATAAAACTTTTACCATAAGATCTTAAGAATTTATCTTCTAATTCCTCCATGGTACTAGGACCATACCCTCTGTAGCTCAATAATTCTTCTCTGCTCAGGTTAGATAGACCTTCAGTTATTATGGAAGCTTTTCTTTGAATCAATTTTATCAATAAGCTTGTCGCTCTTCCAGATAATTCATGGCCTAATATAGGGGGGTTTTTTGTTTTTGTCATTTTAATAGCTTGGAATGCGGTGGTTGGGACCCCTTTCTTCACCAAATACTCGGATTATAGTTGATTCTATTTCTCTTCCTAAATAATCAAATTTTATAGCTTTAGAGCTTGCTGAAAAATATTCCTCTAATAGTTCTCTATTTCCAACTGACTTGGCTATTTCATCTATTTGGGCTAATTCTACGTCGCTTGGTCTCGGATTTGCCAATAAGTCTAAAAGATTTTTCATCTTTTCGGTTTTTTCTTCGTTTATCATGATTCTCTTTGATTTTATGCCTATAAATAAAATAGTGTCTAAAATATTCCTATCGGAATATTTATATATTTGATTTATTTGTGTGTTTTATGGTTTTTGATATAACTCAATTGAAGAAGATTCGTAGGCAGCTGGATATGACTCAGCATAAATTTGCTAAGGAGCTTGAGATTAGTCAGTCAATGGTAGCTAAGATTGAATCAGGGAAGCTTGACCCAACTTACAGTTACGTTAAAAAGATTGAGGATAAAATTATGCATTTAACTAAACATGATGAAAAAGAGGCCATTGAGATTATGAATAATAAAGTCATTTCTGTTGGAAAAAATGATTTAGTTTCGGATGCGATTAATATGATTAATTCAAAAGGAATTTCACAGATGCCTGTGGTTGAAAGAGGAAATGTCCTTGGTTTGATAAGTGAAGGTTCTATTTTAGGTGGGGATATTGATGAAATTAGGAAGAAAAGAGTTTTTGAAATTATGGCTGAAAGTCCTCCGATTATTGATAAACATGCGAAACTTGAGGTTATAATCCAATTGTTGAAGTTTTATCCTATTCTTCTTGTTAAAGAGGCTGGTAAATTGATAGGAGTTATTACAAAAGCGGATGTTATTAAGTGTTTGAAATAAGGATTTAGTGGCTTAAAATCATACCTTTATTATAAGGTGAGATTATGCTATTGTTTATCTGACTGGGTATTCCAGGGGCTGAAACTTCAAAATTGATTTGTGCCCAATTTCTTCCATATTGAACGTTAAATCTACCAGTTAATTTTGAATTATTCTTAATCTTCTTTAAAAATGGGAAGTAGTCTGATGCATTAAAAAACTCCAAACCTACAATGAATCCGTCATATCCATAGTCTAGAACAACATCTCCCCTTGGTAATTCTAAGTCAAAGCTAAACTTTGATTTATTGCCTTCGCTATGTAGAGAGATGATATCTTCATCTGAATCATAGCTTACTTTGAAAGATTTTTTCTCCATAGTTTTTCAGCTTTTTTGCTTGTTTTGATTACGTTAATTACATTTAAAATTCTTTCGCCGTAGGAAATTAATATAATTACAGAATATTTTGAGCTTATTTTATATATTAATTTATAACGAGTTTCTTCTGAATCTTGCAACTTTCTTTTTTGCTTTTCGATGTGATACGGTTCTTTTTCTAGAATTAAAGATATTACTAAATCTTGATTTACGCCTCTATCTTCCATCTTTTCTAAACAATAATCTGTAAAATTTAATTGTTCTTTAGAATATTCTTTATTTATTTTTGTAATAGTTCTAATTAGTTCAAATAATTCTTCTTTTTCCACAGTTTATTACAGGTTTTTATTATATATTTTTAACTAAATCTAAATTTGTTGCTCTTATTCTGTTACTAAAACCTACTTTTTTATTATCCAAAAAACAATATTCTTTGTTTTTTGTCTGTCAAACTGTTTTTTATTCTGACAGTTTAACATAGACAATTATTTAAACTCAATCAGCATAAAAGTTTTAATTATTTGAAAGGAGGTATGAAAAAAAGAAAAATGGTTCTTGATTTTGCAAAGGAAGCAATTGCTAATGCCTCGACACACAGTATTAATTTTGATGAACTTAGAGCTG
>CAYIGE010000014.1:0-12904 GCA_964362835.1 Candidatus Woesearchaeota archaeon | reverse complement strand
GTGGAGATGTAAAATTAATTGTGATTGTAGACAACCTCAATTTGTTGAAACCATGAATAATTTATGTATGAGTTTAGGTGATTGCGGGGGAAAAGTTAATCTTGCGGGAAAATTCAGTAAGAATTATATTGTTAGTGGAGATAAAAGTTCTCCAGTTACTCAAAGTTATATTGATGATTTGAAAAAATATGCAACTCCTGTTAAAGACCAGAGAGTTGATTTCTCTGATGGTGCGGAGCTTGTAGCATTATTTGGAATTGATAATTCTAAACTAATAGATATCCATTCTACTGCAGTAACTTTTGGACTTGGTGCTGCTGGAATGATAGCTTATTTTTTTCCAGTAACTCCTGTTGGCTCAGTAGTTCCAGTAGTGGGTTATGGCCCAATTTTACCAACTACCCCAACATTCCTTGGAGGATTTTCTTCTGCTGCAACCGGTGCTGCTGTAGGAGCAGGTATAGGTTACATTATAGGACTTGCGTTTGGATTAGAAGGTGATGAAATGACCACTGCAATAATTGTTGGAGCTGTAATCGGCATTGCTGGTGCTTTAGTAGGTTATTTTGCTAACGTAATATGGTTATCTACACTTTTTGGACCTTATGGACTCATTGTAGCCGTTGTAATAATTGCAGTTCTAAAAATTACTGGCGTTGGAAAATACCGCGAAAAACATGTTAAATTTGAATGTCTGCCGTGGCAGCCGCCTAGCGGGGGAAGTAGTTGTGATAAATGTGACGACAATGGTTTAGGATGCACGGAATATAAATGTAAGAGTTTTGGAAAGACTTGCGGATTCTTGAATAAAGGAACAGACCATGAGATTTGCGTGAATTTGAGCCCTAACGATGCTTCTGCTCCAGAAATTTCATTTAATCCTTCTGTGCTTTCTGATGGATTTACTTCTCAAAATACTGGAAGCGGTTTGGGTGTGGAAATTAAGAAAAATTCTGGAGATGGATGTTTAAAAGAATATTCTCGTGTAACTTTTGGAATTAAACTTAATGAAGCAGGACAATGTAAATATTCTACTGAACGAGTTGCAAATTATGAAACTATGGAAGACTTTTTTGCAAGTAATTTCTATGAAATGAATCATACTACTACTATTGCTATGCCTACTCTTGATTCTCTTGGAGTTGGAGGAGTGGGTCCTAATAGGAATGGAAATTATGATTTATATATAAGATGTCAGGATGGAAATGGACATTCAAATGACCAAGAGTATATTGTGAGATTTTGTGTTGCTCCTGCAAATGATGTTCAACCTCCGAAGATAGATAAGTTTGTTCCTGAAAGCCCAGGAGTTGTTGGAATTAATGCTGATAAGTTTAACTTACAATTTTATACAAATGAGCCCGCTACTTGCAGATATAGTTCGCAAGAACAGAAATATGAAACTATGGAAACAGAAGCAAATTGTTTCAATGAAATAAATCAAGTTACTTTAGATGGATGGCTGTGTTTGGCACGACTTAATGTTACTGGCTCTACGAACGATTATTATTTCAGATGCGCCGACCAGCCTTGGCTTGGTTCTAATCTTACTGAATCATCTACTCTTTTAACTGACCCTGCAAGAAATATTGCTACTGAAAGTAAAAAATACGTTGTTCAGAAGACTACTACTCCTTTGAGTATAACATCTACGACGTTAAATGGTACTACAATTTATACGGGGACTGTACCAGTTTCTGTTACTCTTGAAATATCTACCAGTGGAGGAATAGACAGTGGAAAAGCATTTTGCAGTTATAAATTCAATAACGGTGCGTTTGTTGATTTCTTTGATACTAGTTTAAGCACTCACAAACAGACATGGACTTCAATGTTTGCTGGAAAGCATAATGTAGAGTTACAATGTGTTGACAGAGCAGAAAATGTTGCTAACTCTCAAGTTGGATTTGAAATTATAGTGGATAATGTTGGGCCTTTGATAACTAGAGTTTACAACTCTGGAAATTCTTTGAAAGTGATTACTAATGAGCCTTCTACTTGTGCTTATTCAAAGGATTCTTGTTCATTTGACTTTGCTAAAGGCACTCTATTAAGCGGAAATACTAATTCCCACACAATGCCTTATGACAAGGGATTAACTTATAGTATAAAGTGTAAAGATAGTTTTGAAAATATTGGAACTTGTCTAAGGGTTACTAAAGGCTATTAACGGTATTCAAGCAATTATTTATAAACAAAACATCTCTTATAAGGTCATGAATGGGGGAGGTTTAGTATGAAACGTGGACAGGTTACTATTTTTGTAATACTTGCGATTGTCATTGTTGCGGTCGTCGTGGTAATTTTTGCTTTTCCTCAAGTAAATGTTTTCTCTTCTTCATTAAATCCAAGTTCTTATCTAATAAGCTGTATTGAGCCCGAAGTACAAAAAATTAAAGATACATTAAGTGTTCAGGGGGGCTATGCTAATCCTACTAATTATGCAACATATCAGGATTTAAAACTGCAGTATTTATGCTATACTTCGCAGTTTTATACTCCGTGCCTTGTTCAGCAACCATTGTTAGTTAAACATGTGCAGGATGAAATGAAAAAAAGTATTGAACCTCGAGCTAAGCAATGCTTGGAGGATTTGAAAGATCAATATGAAAGAAGAGGATATACTGTTAAAAGTGGGACTAGTAATATTGAAGTGAGCATAGTTCCTGAAAAAATACTTGTTGAATTTATCGCGCCTTTGACTATTTCAAAAGAAGATACTCAAACTTTCCAAAAATTTGCAGTGTCTATGGATTCTCAATGGTATAATTTGTTAGTTACTTCCGTAAATATAATCCAATATGAATCTACTTTTGGAGATTCTGAGACAAATTTATATATCTCTTATTACCCTAATCTTAAGATAGAAAAGACCAGGCGTGATGATGGCTCAACGATATATCAGTTGTCTGACGTAACGACTGAAGATAAGTTTGCGTTTGCCACACGTAGCTTGGTTTGGCCACAGGGGTTAATATGAATGTTAAATTGAATGGAATAGTGATTATTTTGGTGTTATTGGTAGTTGGTGCTGTGAGTTTTGTATTTGCTCAAACACCTAATGAGCCTAATGTTGGTAAACAAGCTCAAACAGTATGTTGTGAGGAGACAAAGTCTGGAGCGTTTTGTCAGAATGTGCCGACTGCAGAATGTAAACCCACGAGCAGACAAGTTCCAACAAATTGCGAGTCTACAAGTTATTGCAGAGCTGGAACATGTTATGATTCAAAAGAAGGGACTTGTTTAGATAACACTCCTCAACTTGTTTGTAATAATAACGGTGGAGTATGGAGTCAAGAAAGTCCTCCTCAATGTTCTTTGGGTTGTTGCGTTTTAGGAGATCAGGCGGCATTTGTTTCTTTGGTTAGATGTAAAAGATTAAGCTCGTTTTTAGGATTGGAAACTAATTATGACAAGAGCGTTGCTAATGAGGTTGCATGTATTGAAAAAGTACAACAACAGGAAAGAGGAGCTTGTGTTTATGAATTTGAATTTGAGAGAACGTGCAAATTCGGAACAAGAGCTGAATGTAATACTCAAACTGGAGGCAATGCAACTATTCAAAAGGGAACATTTTACGCAGGCAAGTTATGTTCTGCTGAAGAACTTGGAACTATTTGCGGACCTACAACAAAAACAACTTGTGTTCCTGGTAAGGATGGAGTTTATTTTGTTGACACTTGCGGAAACCCTGCAAATATTTATGACTCAAGTAAAGCAAACGAACCTTTGTATTGGGGAGATATAAAAAATCCTGGAGAATCCTGTAATCCTTCTGCAAGCAATGCTGGAAGCTCTTCTTGCGGTAATTGTGATTATTTACAAGGAAGCATTTGCCGAAGCGAAAAACAGGCAGGAGGAAGTCCTACTTATGGAGATTTTATATGTGCTAACTTAAACTGTAAGGGCACTCAAAATGGGAAAGACTACAAACATGGTGAAAGCTGGTGTGTTTATAATGATGCAGGAACATTTGGAAACAGCGATAATACTGTTGGAAGTAGATTTTACAAGCATATATGTATTAATGGAGAAGAGACTTTAGAGCAGTGTGAAGACTTTAGAGCAGAAGAATGCATATCAGATACAATAAACGGATTCTCTCAAGCCGCCTGTAAGGTAAATAGATGGCAGGATTGTATTAATCAAAAAGATAAATCTACTTGTGAAAATGAAGATGTGAGAGATTGTGTATGGAAAGAAGGGATTGTATTAAAAAGTTTAACTTCAAATCAAACTGCTGGAGAAAAAATAACGGGGACTTGTTTCGCTCAAAATAAACCGGGGTTTAACTTTTGGAGTGATAGGGAGACTGCTAATATATGCTCCTTGGGGAGTGAGACTTGTGTGGTTAAGTTTGAGAAGGGACTTTTTGATGGTGGAAAGAAATGCACTGGAAATTGTGAATGCCTAGATGCAAATTGGGAAAAGAAGAAAGGAGATGTATGTAAAATGTTAGGGGATTGTGGACCTTCTAACAATTGGATAGGTCAAGCAGGATACAACAAAGGATATAAGATTATTATTGGAGACCAACCAAAAAAATAAGAGTTAGAGATTAAAAAACTGGGGTTTGGTTTAATCAAGAACTACCGTGCTAAAGATTCCCTAGAGTTTAAAAAGTTTAATTTCCAAAGAATCTTGACATGATTTCGTATATATTAATTGTTCCGTTTATTGTTAGCTTTTTGATTACTTTTTTGCTAGTCCCATTTTGGATTAGAAAAGTAAAATCTATCGGTTTGGTCTGGGAGAATATGAATAGATTGAAAAGCGAACCATTTGCTGGAAGTGGAGGAATGATTGTATTGCTTGCTTTTTTGATAAGCACCTTGACTTATGTGGCTTATAGAATATTTATCCTTGATTCTCTAAATGGATTTCTTGTAGAAATATTTGCATTAATGTTGATGGTGAGTTTTATGGGATTTGTGGGTTTTATTGATGATTTGTTTGGATGGAGAAAAGGAGGGCTTTCAATTTCTTCTAGAGTAATGCTTGCAATATTTGGAGCTATTCCTCTTATTGCTATAAATGCTGGAAAAAGTGTTATAGGATTTCCATTTATTGGAACTGTAGATATTGGGTTACTTTATCCTTTATTTTTTATTCCTTTAGGAATTGTTGCGACTACGACAACGTTTAATATGCTTGCGGGATTTAATGGGTTGGAAGCAGGACAAGGAGTAATTTTATTGTCTGCACTTTCTCTTGTTGCATATTTAACAGGAAATTCATGGTTAGCGGTTGTATGTTTATGTATGGTTTTGGCATTAATTGGATTTCTTTATTATAATTGGTTTCCTGCTAAGGTTCTTCCTGGTGATGTGATGACTTATTCAGTCGGAGTGTTTATCGCTGCTGTGGCGATAGTAGGAAATTTTGAGAAAATTGCAGTTTTCTTTTATATCCCTTATATTTTGGAAGTCTGCTTAAAATTACGGGGCAGATTAAAGAAACAATCTTTTGGAAAGCCACTTGTTGATGGAACTCTTGAAAATCGTTATGATAAAATATACAGCTTAAATCATTTAGCGATTGCACTCATGAGAAGACTATGCATTCGTTCAACTGAAAGAAATGCCGTTAAACTTATTTTAAGCTTTCAGATAATTGTTGTTTTAATTGGACTTTTTGTTTTTAGAGATAGCTTGTTTTGATATTACTTTTTTGTGACTATTAAGTGACAGAAAGGTTTAAATATTCGTTTAATCTTAGATATTTATGAATATTAAAAAAGGTTTGGTAAGTTTAGCTGTGTTAGCTGGGCTTTCTAGCCAAGGTTGCGTTAATCCGCTTGTTAATCCAAATGACTATCAAACAGTGGAAGAGCAAGAACGGGCGCAGGCGTATAATAGATCGGCTTTATTGAGTGGACTGAGTTTTGGATTAATACCTGGTGCAAGAACAATTCAACAGGCTGCTGTTTTGAACGCTTTAGGCCATACCTCGCAAACAAATGCTATTGGTCTTAGACAAGGTCTGCAGGAAAACTATTTTCCTTCTAATGGAGCAGACATATATTGTTTTGTTGCGAGAGGCTTGGATAAAAACAATAATAATGTTCTCGACAAGAATGAAATGCTTGGTTTAGGGAGCACATTTTCAGCTGGTAGCCCTATTGAGATATGTGCAGTTATAACTAAACCTGTTCCACAGTTAGATTTATTTGTAGCAAAAAATGGAAAGACAGTTAGACATTCTGCCGGATATAATAGTACGGTAGTTCAAGAGGTTATTCCATCTGGTCAATTGCCTCCTGGAGATTATGAAGTAGTAATTGGAGTAGGAAATAGAAGAGTTGATAAAAAAGACATTAGTATAAGATAAATTTAGTTTCTTATCAGAATTTCATTAAATCTGCGAATGTTTATAAAGAATTATTCCTTTAGAGCTGAATGATTTATCGAAGAGGTGCTATCGTAAAGAGTTTAGCAATCTGGCAAATTTATTTAATAGTTATTTCTGTATTCTCTTTTGCTTTTTTAATTTATCAATCATCTGAAGTTAATGCTCAAGGAGATGGGAGAGTGTATTCTGAAGGTCAATGGATTGGACCACGTGAAACTGCTTCACCTGAATCTCCTATTAATAATAAACCTGATGTGCCTGCGGGTGCTGGGAACACCCCACCTCCAACTAAACCAGGCTCATACCAAGGAAAGATTTTTGGAGCTGGAGGACTAGGACATTTATTTGATGGTCTTTTTACTGCTGTTGCTGTCGTTGGGGCTATTCAACTTATAGGAGGACTTGCTGGCTGGGATAAGGGATTGACAAATGCACTAAGTCTTGGTGCTGGTGCTGGAATTATGGCTACCGCCATCATTAATTCTCTTCAACCTAGTGGATTTGGTTTAATTAATCAGGGAAGTTTTCTTTATGCAGATAGCTTTTTGGGAGGTAATTTTTTAACTTACTCTGGGTTAATAGGCATAGGAGTTGCAGTTGTCGTGTTTGCAGTTATGTACAAAAAAGAATCTTCTCAAATTTATAATTTCCAATGCTTGCCATGGGAAGCTCCTATCGGAGGAAAGAGTTGTGAGAAATGTAATGGGGATTCATTTAGACCTTGTTCTGAATATCGCTGCAAGTCTTTAGGACAGTCGTGTGAACTGGTTAATGTTGGAAGTAAAGAAGAGAAATGTGTTTGGGTTAATCCTAATGATGCATTGTCTCCGACGATAACTCCTTGGACTACTCCATTGAGTGAGAATCATCGATATACTTCACATGCTACAAGACCCGCATCACTTGGAACTAAAATTATTCTTAATGGTGCTAAAGATGGATGTTTGAAGGCATTTACACCTCTTACTTTTGGAATTGCTACTAACGAGCCAGCTCAATGCAAGATTGATTTGAATCATAAAAATACTCTTGATGAAATGCAATTCTTCTTTGGAAATACTAATCTTTATTTGTATAACCACACTCAACAATTTAGTTTGCCTTCTCCAGACTCACTAAACACTGAATTGCCCGAATTACAAAATGATGGTAAATATGATTTCTTTGTTAGATGCAGAGATAAAAATGGAAATGAAAATGTAGATGAATTTGCAGTTCAATTCTGTGTAGATCCTAGCCCGGATACTACGGCTCCCGTTATAGTAGATACTTCTATTCCTTCAGATAATTTTGTTAAATTCAAAGTCGGAAGTGTGCCTTTGCAAGTTTATGTTAATGAACCGGCTACTTGTAAGTGGAGTTCTCAAGATAAGGAATATAGTGTCATGGAAAATACGATGGCTTGCGCTACCTCTCTTACACAAATAAATGCTAGAGAGCTTTACACATGTTCTACTAACTTAACTGGAATTATGGACAGACAAGAAAATAAGTTTTACTTTAGATGTAAAGACCAGCCAAATAAACCTGAAGAAGATAGAAATGTTAATGTTGGAAGTTATCCGTTTAATTTACGCGGGTCGCAGCCTTTGAATATAATTGCTGTTGGTCCGAATGGAACTGCTACGGGAAGCACTCAAACAGTTCCGGTAAATTTGAAAGTTGTTACAGATGATGGAGCTAATGAAGGTATTGCTATTTGTTCTTTCAGTTCTACCGGATTGCCTAATAGTTATGTAGTAATGTTTGAGACTAAAGCAGTAGAACATACGCAAAGACTTGATTTAACAACTGGGAATTATAAATATTATTTCAGATGTGTTGATTACGGAGGTAATGCTGCAGAAGCTGAAGTGAAATTCTCTGTTCTTGTGGATAATTTGCCTCCGCTTGTGACCAGGGCCTATTATGACTCTACAAACAATGCGTTAAAAATAGTTACTAACGAAGATGCTTCTTGTACTTACTCATTGAACAGTTGTAATTTCAACTTTAAAGAAGGAATTGAACTGATTTATAGTAAATCTTCTAATAAGAAGAGTCATTACGCAGTATGGAAACCTAATTTGGCTCATTATATTAAGTGTAAGGATAGTTTTGGAAATGAACCTGCTCCTAATGCTTGTTCGATTGTTGTTTCGGCGACTAATATTGCTTGATTGAGGATATACTTTGATATATGTAGGGTTTAATAAGTTTGTGGATTTGATTAGTTAACGTTTAAGAGTTATTTCACAAATTCTACATTTTCCATATTTTCAAAGCCATTATCTCCTGTTAAGAATTTCATCTTATTCATTTTAGCATAAATGTAACCTATTGAGTCTGTGTAAGAGAAATCTTTCTTTTTGTTCTCTTTTCTGAATTTCATTGCTTCTTTTAGAACATCGTCGTTTATTTCTACAACTGCCTCTTTATACTGACTGTAAATATTATTGAGTTCTTCTTCATTAAAAACGCCTAGACAAGAATAATATATTTCAGCTAAATTATAAACTGTCAAAGTAACTTCCTTATTCTTATACATTTCATAATTTAAATTTTCATTTAGAATTTCTATTACTGCATAACTATCAAAAAAATAATTTATTTGTCCTTCCATTTTTTCTCTCTTTCCCTATCTGAATTACTAAGCCATCCTGCCCTCATTTCATCCTTAATTTGTTGGGTGGATTTTCTGAATTTTCCTTTGCCAAAACCCCATAAGACTCCTGCTATGGGTGTTTTTTTTTGTTTTGTAATTGTTACTTTTATATTTTCTTTTAAATTTTCTTTATTAACTATTTCTGTTGGTATAACTACGGCGATTGAATTGCCCCATTTTCTTGTAATCGCTTTTATTTCCTTTTGCATAAATATAATGATACATGATGATATTTATACTTTTTGGTCTGTACTAAAAGTCTTTTAATACCTTAAAACATAAGGAATTATATGGATGAGAGAGGTTCTATAGAAATATCGTTTGGGATGATTTTCTCAATAATAGTTATGATTGCAATTATTGGAGTTGCGGTTTATGCGATTACGGCTTTCTTACAGATAGGAAAAGTCACAGAAATGAGTTTATTTTATCAGAGATTTCAGGAAAATGTAGATGGTGCATGGTCTTCAGCTACTACAAACAAAGTTGTTAGTTTGTCTATTCCAAAGCAAATAAGTTTTGTTTGCTTCGGCTCTCTTAATAGTGCATTTCCTGCAAAATATCAAGATGAGTTTAATAGTCTTAGAGAATATTCTTCGGCATTTCAGCAACAAAACACAAACACTTTTCTATATCCTCCTAAAAACGCAGGAAAATTTGCATTCAAGAAAGTTGAAAAAATTGATACTTCCTCGCTGGTATTTGACTGTTTTGAAGTCAAGAATGGAATTGTAAAGATAAGATTATCAAAGAGCGAGTTTGACTCGCTTGTGAAGGTTGGACATGAGTAAGAATATTTTATTTGTTTGCAAACATAATCTATTCAGAAGCAGAGTAGCCGAGATTATTTTCAAAAAATTAAATCAAAATAAAGAATATGTAGCTAGTAGTGCGGGACTGATTAGCTGGAAGAAAAAGGACTTAAGGAGAGACAAAGGTTTTTTAGCTGAAAATATTGTAGGAAAAAGATTTGGAATAAATCTCAAAGTAAAGTCAAAAGCCATTAACTCCTCAATTCTAAAGAAGACGGATTTATTAGTCATAGTTGCAGATGATGTACCTAAGGCGATATTTGAACACGAAAAGTCATTCACTGGGAAAGTTATTGTGTGGAAAATACGAGATGTAAAGTCAAAGGATAAGGATAAAGAAAAAGTTGCTACAAAAACAATTAAATTTATTTATGAAAAAGTTAAACATTTTGTGGAGACATTATGAATAGAAATGGACTTGACTTCACTTTTACTTGGATGTTTGCTATTATTGCAGGGGCAGTAATATTGTTTTCTGCGATATATATTACTACTAAACTAATTGGCTCTAGCGAAATTCAAAGAGATACTTTTGTTGCTAGTGAGTTAAGTAATATTTTAAGTCCTATTGAGACTAATCTTGAAGATAGCAAATACTCTCTCATTGAATTTACTTCAGATACTAGAGTTTTTAATGATTGTTCTAATTCTGGAGTTTTTGGAAAGCAAGAAATAAGCACCGCTTCAAGAGGCTCAATTAAGGAGGGGTGGAGTAAGCAAAGTATTAGCAAATCTTCATTTAATAGATATATATTTTCGCGAGAAGTTGAAGAAACAAATAATAAGAAAATGCATATTCTTGCTAGTCCTTTAAACATGCCGTTTAAGATAGCAGACGTTATGATTATGCACGGTGGAAATTACTGTTTTGTTAGTCCGCCTGACGATATTAAAGATAACTTTCTGGACCTCTCTTCTGATGGAGCTCGGGATATAGGAATAAATATTTCTTCAAATGTAAATTTATGTCCTCAAAATTATACGAGGGTATGTTTTAATGTAAATGGCTGTGACATTAACGTTAATACTCAATCTCAAGTAGTTAAGAAATATGGTAAAGAATCATACTATTATGGAGATTCTTTGCAACTTGCGGCTATTTTTTCCGACTGGAAAGTTTATGAATGTCAAATTAAACGGCTTGCTAGACGTGCCGGAGAATTAGGAGTCGTTTATAAAAGCAAAGCATTATATGTTGAAGGTAGCGGGTGTTCAAATAATTTAGTTTCTGATTTAGATTCTTTTGTTTTGGCGACTAATATCAATAATTCTAGAGAATTTAGACAAATAGTACAAATTGCTAAAGATTTGGAGGAAAGTAATGATGGACTTGCATCATGTAAAATATTCTAGGGGGCAGTTTAAGATACAGCAAATGGTTTTTGTACTTATAGCTATAATAATCCTGTTCGGGATAGTTTCCGTGTTTTTTGTGTCTATTAAATTTAGTTCTTTGCACTCTGATGTTGAAAATCAAAAAAAAGAAGCAGTTTTTGAACAGGTTCGTAAGATGGCTGGAACTCCCGAATTTGTTTGGACTTCTTCCGGGAGTTGTGCTGCTTGTGTTGATTTGGATAAGTTAATTTTATTAAAGAATAGGACTTCTTATAAGGGATTTTGGAAAGACATTTCTTTATTGAAAGTCAGTCGCGTTTATCCAAGATATCAAACTGAAGAGTGTACTCTGCTTAACTATCCAGATTGTAACAGTATTACTCTTGTAAAAGGAGATAATTACGAATCTTATGAATCTTTTGTGTCTTTATGTAGGTATGATGGCGGGATAGGTCAAACAAGGTGCGAAATGGGTAAAATAATAATGGGGTTTGAACCAGTAAAATGATTCTCAAAAAAACATTTAGATGTTTTTTGGATGATCAAGATTCCAAACACTTAGTTTACGGAGGAATCTTGACATGAAAAAGAAAAAAGGACAGGAGGAGATTATGGGCTTTGTGCTTATAGTTGTGCTTATAGTTGTTGTTTTTGTCATATTTTTGGGAATAAAATTGCGGAACCCTGAACCTGCTCAAAAACAGAGCGAGATAATATATCAATTCCTTGAAAGCTCTATGGAGCAGACTACTGAATGTGTTCTAAATCAAAATAGCAGAAATGTTGTGATGGATGATTTGATTAAGGAATGTTATTCCAATAATAATGTCTGTATATCTGGAGAAACATCTTGTGAGACAGTTGAAGATACGATGAATGATATATTAAACAATACTTGGAAAGTCGGGGCGGAATACCCTTACAAAGGATATGAGATAAAGGCAGATTATTTTGATAACTCTAGCTCACAAGGAAAGGGTGAAAAAGTGTTTTTAATATCTTCAGGGAACTGTAACCGGTCTTTTGATGGCAACTCTTATTGGATTCCTCAATTCCCTGGAAGCATCATAGTAAGTGCTAAACTTTGCGCTTGAATTAGTTTAAAGAACGATTTCTATCTTTAATATGTCTATAATTGCTACGGGTTTTAGCCTTTTTCTCTTGCCCGTATTTTCTTTTATTAGGTCTATGAACCCAAACTCCTCTAATAACTTTATATCTTCAGAAACAGACTTGAAATCGCGTTGAACCATCTTTGAAACCTCATAGATAGACTTTGGATTTTGCGTTTTTATTACATGAATGAGGCGTGCTTTCTCATTTGAGAGCAATGAGCGTAATGATGCTAAACTTTTAAAATTAAAATCTGATTTATCTCCGGTTATTTTCTTAAAGAATGAAGTGAATGCTCCTCTATCGTCGGTAATAGTTATCTCTCGGATTCTTGTTTTGGAGGCCATTTTGATTATTTAAGTATAGTTCTGTATTTATATGTTTTGTTTTACCATATATTCTAAAAAATACATATATGTAGTTTATTAGATTGATTGTTGATGCATTTAACTGTTTAATCATTTGGTAGTAACAAGCAAAGGTTTATAAGATAAACCATAAGTTAGGTAGAACCCATTTATAATAACCGAACTAAGACAGAAAGCTTTTTAAAGAGCTAAAGAGTATTCTCTCTAACGCTCTTTTTAGAGCGGATATTAAAATGATGAGACCGATACAAAACGTTACAAAGCGTATATTGCACGGCTCA
>CAYIGE010000013.1:6256-13556 GCA_964362835.1 Candidatus Woesearchaeota archaeon | reverse complement strand
AATCAAACAGCTGTTTATCTTTGTTGTTTAGGTGTTTAACCCACTTTCCAACACCATCAAAGTCCTTTCGAACATCAGAAAAACTCTTTCTAGTTTCATTCTCCAACTTTTTAATCTTTCTTGAAGACCCAAACAATCCAAACATATTGGTTTATAGAGGATATTACTATATAAATCTTGCGTTTTTGACCACTAAAAGATATAACAAAAACCCAAACTTAAACACCCTTAAACAGCACATAAACACCCCTACTCTCAAAACAAACAGGTGTTTAAACACCCTTAAACAGCCAAGTATTTTAAACAGCCGTTAAACACCCCTCCTGAAAAAACACCAAAAACCCTCAAAAAAGGTAAAAATATTTAAACACTCACCATCTATAAGATTAATCTTTAAACAGAGGTGAAAGGAGGTTAAAAATGAAATCATTATATTGGATAACAAAAATTCTTGTAATTATTGGAGCCATAAACTGGGGTCTTGTAGGCGCCTTTGATTTTAATCTAGTTGAAACAATTTTTGGATCAGGCACGTTTACTAATATCTTATACATATTAGTCGGATTATCAGGAGTCTGGAAGCTAGTAATGGCATTCAAGAAGTAGAAACTCTCAAATTTTTTGTTTTGTTTTTTATATTCTATCGTCAGGTAAAACTATTTAAACACCTCTTCCCTAAAAGTTACATCTTGAAAGAGATGAAAGGAGGTCATATGACAAAACTAACAGCTTGGTTGGTAACACTTATCGGAGTTCTATTATTACTAGCAGAAATGAACATCCTTCCAGCTTTAACTACCTATAATGGATGGCTAATCGGCCTATCAGTCCTAATCATAGGTATTGCAAAGCTAATGAGGAACTACAAGAAATAATTTCGTTTCTCAATTTTTTGTTTTTTTAATCTTTTTATACAGATATCGTCAATAAAACGGGTGTTTTAAACACATGTTTAAACACTTCAGTTGTAAACAAACAACACCGCTAATTTATATACCTCCATATACTAAACATACTATGGTAGTCACATTCGCTGTTTCAGGGATTGTAGCCCTTCTATTCGGCGTCCTAATATTAATCTGGCCAAGAGCTCTAAACTATTTTGTAGCATTCTACCTTATCATAATCGGGCTGCTCCAAGTATTTAATGTCTAATAATCTTTAAAAACAAAGCATTCTTGTAAGCAATATGAAATCTGAACTTATTGAAAAATTATCCTTACTATCCATAGGTGCTTTCGGGCTTATAGCGGCATTAGCCTGGAACGACGCAATCCAAGCAATTTTCAAAAACCTTTTCGGAGACAGAAGCTCAATCATCGCTATGCTCCTATACGCAATTTTTGTCACGGTATTAGCAGTTATAGTCACTCTATCAATAGGTGTAGCAGTAGAACATGCAAAGCCAATTACAGCAAAGAAGAAATAAAAAGTAAAAAGATAAATACTTAAACTCAAACACCTTATTCAAATCATGGTTTCAATTGTTCTTACGTTATCAGCAATCATGGCAATAATCGTAGGAATCTTAGTCCTCGCATTTCCAAAGTTCCTCAGACTAGCAGTAGGCCTTTACCTATTAATCTTCGGAATCCTTCAGCTCTTAAATATCAGTTTCAACCTTTCTCCCCTAAGTTAAAAACAAGAATTAAACCTTCTAGCAAAAGATAAATCTTTCAGCATCAAATAAACCTTCGTTTAATCCCATAAAATTCCATCCCTATAATTATGCAAATATCCAAAAATAATTGCCTCCGTAAGTGTGAGGCGCGAAGCGCCGAACTGCGCCGACCATCAAAAACAAAGGTTTAAAAACCACTTCACAGTAGCGAACTTATGGTAGAACATCCCAGATTATCTGTAATAGAAACTTATAGTGAAGGAAGGCTAAGGCGTACATCTTATTTCGCAGACTATATTGAAGGAGAGAATATTTCTGATTTAGTTCAAAATTTGAAGAGAGATCATAATCATCTTGTAGCCCTAGGCACAGAGTACTCAAATATGCCTTTAGAAGAGAGCAATATTTTAATAGAAGGAACCCATGAAAATAATCCTGAAGTTTGGCTAGATAGACCATTTACCCCATCAGAGCTTGAATTATTTGCATTAGAGCTATCTAAACCTCTTCCTAACAGATAATTTCACCAAAACTTCGCACAACCTGTATTAACGGAAATCCTTGGGTCTCTAAAAGCTCTTTTTTAATCGATTTTCTGCTTTTTCCGTAAAGTTAATGTATTATGGCTCGAAATCACATCTAATTCATCGCCTTCCTTAAGTCCAGACTTATCCATTTCAACAATTGGGATGTTAACTTTATACTTATAATATTCTTGATCTTTGTAGGTGCGAGACTTCTCTTTCAAGATTTTCATCCTTTCTAAAAGCGGAACTAGTATTTAAATTTTTAGAGACCGAAACATTTATTCAAAAATTGAACCGAACTTAAGCTCAAAAACTCTATTTTTCATATCTTCTGTTAACAAATTTTACATCTTCCCATACATTTACATCCATTGCTTCCCCGTCTAAACTAGCTACCGCCACTATTCTTGCCCTCTGTAAGATATATGGTCTATTAAACCACCCCGTTCTTTCACCCTCTAATTTTTTAGGTAAGATATTGTATTGTCTAACTACTCTGGTTGTTCCTTCAGGGTACACTCTAGTATTTAAATCTCTCATTCCCAATGTAGGTCTTTCTTCATTTTCCAAGCCTTGTACTTCAATAACTCTTGTAATCATATATTTTCAATAAATCCTCTATATTTAACCCTTTTCCTTTGAAATTAAACTTTTAATCTTCGCTTAAAACTTCCAGCATACGAGGGAAAGGACAAACGAGTTCGGTTTATCTTTGCTTAATCTTCTAGGCGTAAGCTGAAATATCTAGCAACGTAGAAAAACTTAAATACCATAGCAAACTATAGAATTGCTATGGAGACAAGCATACAAATAAGCAAGACTTTGTTGCACAAACTAAAGCAAATGAAACTTCATGAAAAAGAAAGCTATGAAAATTTAATCTGGGATTTAATTGAGGATAGAATGGAATTAAGCGAGGAAACCAAAAAGAAAATAGCGAGAGCCGAGGAAGATATTAAACATGGAAGGGTGCATAAATTAGAAGACGTTAAAAAAGAG
The DNA here is from genome assembly GCA_964362835.1 of Candidatus Woesearchaeota archaeon. Taxonomy (GTDB): domain Archaea; phylum Nanobdellota; class Nanobdellia; order Pacearchaeales; family GW2011-AR1; genus SICU01. The sequence goes on along the minus strand of CAYIGE010000013.1, from coordinate 10,409 downwards.
TTGAATATAAATGTATGAAATTATTTTGTCTAAAGAAGCCGAAAATGACTTAAGAAAATTAAATAATTTCTCGAGGGAAAGAATAGTTTCGGCTTTAGAAAGAATAAAAATTCGCCCTCATGATTTTGCAAAAAGACTTTATAATAGTAAATATTACCGTGCAAGAGTAGATAACTATAGAATAATCTTAGACATAAAAGATTATCAGCTTATTATCTATGTAATTGAAATAGGAAATAGAGAAGATATTTATAAAAATATTCATTAATCACTTAGTACTCTCGACTCTTTCCCAAATTTCTTCACGCTTTTTCTTTTTTATATTTAAATCCCAATAAATCAATATCCACAAATAAATTCTGGCAACAAATAGTTCTAACATCCAAAGAAGATATTTTAAGTTTTTTACATATCTAAAAAGTCTCCAGAAGTTACTAGACTCTTGATTGAACGAGCGAATTTTTACATTCAGCAGATTATAGTTTTGATTATATCCTCCAACACTTCTTTTTTTCTGTTTTATCCAATCTTTAAAATTTTTAGGGTAATGAATATAGGTTTGAGCTTTTGGAGCGTAAGTAATTTTATAACCTCCTTTATGGACTAAATAGGAGATATAACCATCTTCAGATAATAACTCCTCGGGAATCTCTGGCATCAATCTTTTTCTGACTGCAAATAAATATCCTGAACAAAATAGGAATTTCCCTTGTTTATTTTGTCTTGTTCTTTGTTCATGAGCCGTTTCAGCTAAAACGTGTCCCCAGAAGCCAAATTTATTGTTTTTTGAATCTATTGAAACAGGTCTTCCAGTTACTGCTCCTATTTTATCATTTTGAAAATGAAGAATTAATTCTTTTATAGAATTATTACTAATAAATACATCTCCATCTGTCCAAACTAATATCTCACCACTTGCCTTTTTTGTAGCCAGGTTCATTGCAGCAGGCTTTCCATTTCCAATATCTTTTATAATTTTGATTTTTTTTGAAACCCCTTTAGCGACATTTAAAGTCTCCTTATCTGGAGCAATGACTATCAGTTCGTCCCTCTTAGACAGTTGAGGTAAAATTGCAAGAGCCGCCTTCCCTATTGTTTTAGGTTCTTTGAAAGATGTAATTATAACTGTAACCCTCATGCAATTTGAACAATTAGATGCCTATTATATCTTTTTATCAACCAAATTATCTAATGGATTTTGAATCTTTCTTATTTGGTCTGATGAAATATGAGTGTACAATTGGGTCGTGTTGAGTGAGCTATGGCCCAACAAAGTCTGAATCATTCTAATATCTGTTCCGCTTTCAAGCAAATGTGTCGCAAAGCTGTGTCTTAAAGTATGAGGTGTAACTTTTTTCTGTATTTCCGAGCGAATTCTAACATGTTTCACTATTTTCTGAATATTTCTTGTTGTAAGAGGATTTTTTTGAGAAAAAACATATGCAGAATTGTCTTTCTTTTTCAGATATTCTTTTAATTCAGCTACAAGCCCTGGAGATAACATAAACATTCTATCTTTGGAACCCTTTCCTTCTCTTACCCATCCAGTATTCTCGGAAAAGTTTATATCAGAAGGCTTAAGATTCACAAGTTCCGAAACCCTCATTCCAGAAGAATAAAGTAAAGATAAAATTAATCTTGACTTTCTAGTTTCAGCAGAATTCAATAATTTAGAAACTTCATCCTTTGTCAATACTTCTGGAAGCTTCTTATCTTTCTTAGGCATCCTTATTTCTCCAACTTCTTTTTTTAGTATTTCAGTAAAGAAAAACTTCAATGAAGCCGCAGCAAGCATTACAGTATTTTTTGATTTGGTATCAAACATAGAACCCAAGTAAGTTCTAACATCTTCTTGACTAAGCTCTTCTACTGGTTTACCCGCGCTTGCTAAAAACTTATTAACGAAAAAAGAATAGTTGCGAACAGTTAAGGGAGAAAAGCCCCTCAATTTCAATTCAGTATGTAATTTTCCTAAAGCGTCCATCACTATCTTCAGGATTAAAATAGAGCCCCTCTTTTTAAGGTTTTGTAACTATAAAGCTAACTAAAAAATTATTCATACTTGCTAATGTTTGCTGCGGAGCTTGCCGAAAGGGAAAGGTCTTAAATTAGACACAAAAGAAATTTATTAATGCAAACTCCATTAACGGTATGATTTCTGTCTCTTCGCACGAGCCTTAGAGTCTCCAGGCTTACGTTGTTCTTTTCTTCTAACATCTGCAACAAGCATATGTCTGTCATATTTAATATAAGCTTCTTTTAGTTCAGGTTTTTTTGTCAAAGCAACCAAAGCCCTTGCAATTGCAAGCCGAGCCGCTTGAATTTGAGATTCCTTCCCACCACCACTTGCTTGAATATAAAAATCGTAATTTACTTTTCCAATCACTTCTTCATATATTCTTATTGGTTCTAATAGTGCTAATCTGTGAAGCATTTTCAAATTTTGAATTAACACCCTATTATAACTAATCACTCCATTTCCATCAAGTACTCTGATTTTCGCAACAGACGTCTTGCGTTTTCCAGAAGCTCTTATTTTAGTAGCCGATTTGTTGTTCATCATCTTAATTCCTCACTTACTTCTCCAAGGCTCATTGTTTTCATTCTCCTTGCCTGGAAAACCTGTTCTTTTTTAGATTCAGCAAATTCTTTCGGCAATCCTTCATAGCATTTAATTCTTTTAAATGCTGCAGCTCCACGACCTTCCTTATGGGAAAGCATTCCTCTAATTGTTCTTTTCATAATTCTTGCAGACTGCGTCGGAAAGTAAGGCCCCTTTTGAGAAGATCCCCCTTTAGCACGAACGTCTTTGTAATTTTGAAGAATAACTTTCTTGTTCCCAGATATTACTAATTTTTCACAATTTACGACTGCAACCTCTTTCCCAAGAAGAGCTTGTTTGGCTACATAGCTTGCAACCCTTCCTAAGACGGCTCCAGCACCGTCTAAAACTATAAACTTATTCATCTCAACAACCTCAACCCTTCAGCATTAGGATTCTTTTTAATTTCGTCAATAATTTTGACTACTTCGCCCTTGTTATGCTTTATTTTACTTACTGCAGAAGCTGAAAAGTATAGTGCGCAAACCTTCAACTTTTTTGTTAAATTCCCAGCACCCAACACTTTTCCTGGAACAATAATTACGTCTCCGTCAGAAGATTCTTTTTCAATTCTATCTAAATTAACAGCAGAATATTTTCTTCTTGGTCCTGAAACTATTTGTGCAATATTTTGCCACCTTTCAGAATTCTTTGCTAAAAACAAAGTATCCACTATATATGTGTCCCTTTTTCGGGGGATTCTTTTATTGATAGATGTTTTACTTATAACCATTTTACTTCATAAATTCTTCAAAAGACTCAACATTTTTCTGAAGAGTCTCTATAGCCTTTGAAAATATTTTTTCAGCGTCAAGCATTCCAAATGATTCTACAAACAATAAGAATTCAGAACTGTCTAATATAGATTCTTTATCCAGATTTTTAATTTCATCAATTTGAGCATCATTGAGATCACAAATCCATTTATTCCCTTTCTTTTCAGGCTTTATTGCTCCAAGCGAGTTTTGTACAATTGAATCAATTCTAACATTTCCTGTTTTTACTTCAAATAAATGTCTGTAATAAATTAATCCTGGAACATGTTTTGTATGTTGCAATCCGGTTCCAACATTAGCAGTAGCCAAAATTTCAATCTCTTGATCTTTCTCAAGAATAGTAAGCGGAATGGAATCATAAACTATTTTCAAGTCTCCTTTGAAATCTCCAGAATAAACTGTTCCAGGACCAACTTTCTTCAAAGAAAGAGTGCCCGTAGATTTACTTGTCAGCTTATTATCGCTCTTCAAAGGAACTAGCCCTATTCTATGTGCGAGAACCTCGTCGTACAATGCAGAATCGTTCTTGAATATTTCAACATCTTCAATAGCTAAAGTGGGAATCTCTTCAACACTTCTACGAATAGCATTAAGCAGAGAATAGTTCAAACTTGTTTGAATAACAAGTTTTTCAGGCGTTTTAATTATGACTTCCATGGTTAGTATGTAGAAAAAAGACTTTTAAACTCTTCTTCCGCGCTTACCTCCCTTCTTCTTAGGACCGCCACGAGGCACTCTATGAGTGTCTAGAACTCCAAGTATCTTGAAACCCTCT
>CAYIGE010000013.1:3495-6246 GCA_964362835.1 Candidatus Woesearchaeota archaeon | reverse complement strand
TGGGCCCCAGGACCAATTCCCGGAGAACTAGTTTGACCCCGCATTCTGATATATAATGCCGTTATTCCTGCATCGCGAGCAAATTCAGCAGCTCTTTTAGCAACAAACATGGCAGTTGTAGGGTTTGCTTTTAAACGGCTATGTTTAGTAATCATTCCACCACTAACGCGAGTAATCGTGCTTCCAGATAAGTCTGTTATATGCACAATAGTGTTGTTATAAGATCCGAAGACATAAGCAATTCCTGGTACGATATCAGATCTTTCTTCTTTTTCAGATTCTTCAACTTCTACAATTTCCATTTTAGGAAGTTCCTTTACAGCTTCTTTTGATTCTTCCACTTTAATTATTTCTTTTTGTTTATTCATGCAGTCTCCTTAATTTTATTACTTTTCAAAGCAATATTTCCTTCAGAATCTATAAGAACAATATATCCCGGAACATTCACGACTCGTCCATCAACCGATATTTTCTTATGAACTACAAGTTGTCTCGCATGTTTTGCGCTATTTGCTAATCCTCTTTTCCATACCACCGTAGTTAATCTTCTCTTAAGCAAGTCTTCTTTGTTTAAAGCCAAAACATCTGCAATATTGTTTACAGATAGACCTATATCTGTAAGTTTAGCAAAAAACTTATTTTGTTCCTCCGTATCAGAATTAATAAGAAATTTAGCACGATTTCTGAAATATTTTATCTTTGCTTCCGCCTTCCAAATCTCTCTCTTGCTTTTTAAACCATACTGTTCAACAAGTTTATTCTCATCACCAATACGAATCTTATCATAGAGCTTATGAGGTCGTGAAAACTTATTTGATTTGCGAATCATTTTTTACTTACATCTCCCTTTTTCTTAACGCCGACTGCAACACCCGTAGTTCTAAAGTGGCTACGTGTACGCTGTCCTCTAACTGGCTGTTTAAGAGCGTGACGCATTCCCTTGTAGCTCTTTATCTGCCTCATGCGTTTAATGTCAAAATCTTTAACCATGTCCAATTCATTCGTAAGAACATGTTTAGATTCTCCAGAGTCGTAATCTTTCTGTCGGTTCTTCAAATAATCATATAGTTGGGGCTTCTGCAAGAACGCTTCAATAGATTCAATTTGTTCTTTAGTCAATTGTGAAATTTTGATTTTTTTGTCTATTTTAAGGATTTTACAAATAGCATTAGAAACAGCCCATGAAACTCCTTTAATATACGTCAGACCAATATAAGTTTGTTTATTTCCGGGAACGTCTTTACTATAAATACGAACCAGCGAGTCTAAATATTCTTCTTCCTTTTGTTGCTGTCGCTTAAAGTCTTTAGTTTCTTTTGTTTCCTTGACTGGTTTTTCTTTTGGTTCTGCCATTTTATCTCACGAATAGTCTTTGTCGAGGATTTTCGGTTAGTTCTTCAACTATCCTTTTTTCCACAGCTTTCTTTGGGTCAGGAACGCTTTTAACTCGCTGCCTAATCTCTTCGAAAGACTCAAACGGCTTCTCTGTTCTAGCGTTGAGTAATTCCTGTGTATGTTTGCGACCAAATCCCGGTAGAAGTTCAAGTTGGTGTAATCTCGTATTGATTGCAGGAGCATTGTTAAAGAATTTTACAAATTCTTGTTCACGCTCCCCAACATAAGCACCAACGAACTCGTGCAATTGGATCTTCGCAGTTTCAGTAAGTTTCTCGACGTGCAACCTACCTACTATGTAATATATCTTGTCCCTCTTATCCGGACCTATATAAACCTTCTCTTTAATTACAATTTGCGCCCCTCTAACAGGAGCCAGTTCTAACAAAGCAAGATGTTCAGTTCCTATCGCTTGCACGACGGGTTTCATATTCCCAGCCATAGGATATCCATTAGCAAGATAATCTAATACCAAAGCATAGTCGTCTTTCTTAATCATTTCAATACTCCTTGACGACCAATAAAATTTCATTTACTTCTTTTTCATCTAAGGAAGTATCGTTGAATATTTTTGAGACACTTTCAGCATCTCTAGGAAGCAAATCTACTATTTTCATAATTGAATCTTCTCTTATTTTATGATTTCCTATGCCTCTAATTGCCTCTGCAAGAGCATCCGCTTTCTTTTTATCTAATTTAGAAAATTCTTTCAAGTAGTCACGCAATTCAGGTTTAGCATCTAAATCTCCAGATAATTCTTGAACATCTGCTAAGTGGAGGGGAGTCATTTTTAATATCATTTTAATTTCCGCTAATCTTTTTTAGATGAATTGGCATTACAATATAAGTTTTTTTCTTAGTAAAATCTTTAATTGAAACAACGTATGAGTTTCCTTGTTTGCCCATTACAACGCCGGTTCTACCTTGCATACGAGAAGGGAAACCAGGTCTTTGAACGGCTAGATCTCTGACTATTGCTACGTTATCACCCTCGGTAAATTGTTGAAAATACTTTGTCAAAGAAATTTTTCCTCGACTTCTGATATTCTTATTGGTAAGCATGAGAATATCTGATGCGAGTCCTTTAAAAAGCTTCCGTAGTATTAGAAATTTTGTTTTATAGACGTAACGCTTCCCTGATAAAGGTCTCCTTTATCGCGAGCACTACCCATATTACTTATTATCGCCTGGAACATTTTATCTCCCCAAATACCGTGACCACAAGGAGTACAAACATCAACGGCACGGTCGTCAGAGATATCCACTTTACAATAAACACATTTACTCACCATTTTTCCTCTTTTTTAGTTTTAAGATTCATCCCTTTATAAATTTTTATGGTTTTTTATGCACACT
>CAYIGE010000013.1:0-3485 GCA_964362835.1 Candidatus Woesearchaeota archaeon | reverse complement strand
ATGCACACTTTACTCGTAACGTAGCGCTTTAACAGGCCGTAGTTTTGCAGCTTGTAAGGCAGGTAAAACTCCCGAAAGGATTCCAACAAAGAAAGCAAAAAACAATCCAAATAATAAAACAACGACTTCAATTTTTATGTTTAATAAAAACCCTGAGTTTGTTGCAATTCTTCCTATAAATAGGGCTATTCCTGTCCCAAGCAAAGTTCCAAACAATCCCCCCACTAGCCCAACCAAACCAGATTCTATTAAAAACATTTCAAATATATCTAAATTTTTCGCACCAATTGCCTTCATTATTCCTATTTCTTTAGTTCTTTCCAAAACAGAAGTATACATAGAATTCATTATTCCAATTCCGCCAACAACTAATGAAATAGCAGCTATTCCAACAAGAACAAATTGTATTATTCCAAGAACTTCATTAATGTTTTCTAAAATTTGAGTAGCAGTAACAACTTGAAAGTTTGTGTCTCCTCTTTCGTCCTCTAATTCATCTTCTATTTTTTCTTGCAAAGCAGGAATATCATCTGGATTTTTAACCTGTGCAACTATTCCATCTACATCATCTGGTTTGTTAAAAATATCTCTGGCTGTTTCTAAAGGTATAGATATCTGATTGTCATCCTGCGAATTTCCCGTTTCTTTATATATTCCTATTATTCTAAATTCTTCCCCTTCAATCTCAATTTTATTACCCAATCTTAATGGACGATCAAACATATCTTCAACAACTCTTGAACCAACAATCGCCTCAAATTTATCCCCTTCCTCTATCCATCTTCCCTCTTGCAGTTCTACTCCTGAATCAACAGAAAATTCTTCATAGTTTTCAGCAGGAATTCCGCTAACAATAGTGAAGCCAACCTGGTCTTTATATCTGACTTCAGTTGAAACAAATACCCATGGAATGACATATTCAAAACCAGATATTTTCTCAACAGCTTCGAGATCTTTTGTTGTCAAGCCTTCTGAAGCAGACCCAGGTCCTTGGAATCCTTTAGGACTTATAAGTATCCTGTTGGCTCCAAACTTCTCAAATTGAGCTTCTATTGTGCTTTCTAGACTCCTTGAAACTATAATAAGTGAAATAATAGTAGCTACCCCAATAATTATCCCTATTACTGTCAGCCATGATCTCAATTTTCTATGGCGGATACTGTTTATCGCCATTAAGAAATAATCTTTTAACATATTCACCTGCCTATTCTCTTATTTTCTGCTTCTTCCTTTTTCTCGCTCTTCTCCAGAAATACCCAATGAGCAAAAGAACAACGACAGCTATCGTGTAGACCATAGTATTATTTCTGTTTATCAATCCCAAGTTTAGCGCTTCTTCTTTTGTATAAACTCTTAATGGAAGACTTACAGACATGGTTTGAGGATTATTATCAAAATCTTTGTATTGTATTCTTACTTCCAAATTAGGTCTTCTAGTATTAGGGATTATATCAAAAGCAGCTGTTTCAAAATCATCGGAATCTATTGTTCCAACGTACTCAGATTTTTCAGATAATAATGTAATCCCCTCGCTATCAATAGACAATGAAACAAATCTAGCATCAGCAAGTCCTTTATTTACAATTCTTATATTAAGTATTGTCTGTTGCCCCATTACAGGCATTTCAATATCTGCAGTTACTTCAAGTTCAGGTTCTGCAGATACAACAATTCCAATTGTTCCTTTCTGCTCGCGCTTAGCATTATTCTCTTCATAATTAATTAAATATGAAATAGAGTAAGTCCCTGCAGGCAAGTCATTAGCAACCTTGAACTTAAATGCAAATGTTTCATCGTCATCTTCTTTTAGTTCATTTAAAGATGCTCCAGAACTTCCAATAGGAATTATCTTATCTTCCGGAAAGTCCATATTGAAAGACAGAAAGTCAATGTCATTATTTCCATCATTTTCTACATTTACTTTAATTATTCCATCTTCCCCGGGAGACACTCGGTCTACAGTAACAGAATCTACAGATAAAGCATAAGTAAGGCTAGTAAAAACTAACAAAGGCAATAAAAATCCAATCAATATTTTCAATATCCTTTTCATATTAAAAATCTCCAATTAGCATTTATAAGGCTTATTTAAAATTTTAGTTAGTGATGAGTAGTTATTATCTCTTGGTTACCCATTTACTGCCTTTGCGGATAGTAACTTTCTCAACTTTTCCATCTTTAAGCCAGTATATTTTATTTGAATGATTGACTGCAACATCGGGAGCGTGAGTAATCAGGATTATAGTCTTTCCTTGCTTGTTAAGATTAGTCAATAAGTCCATGACATGTTTTCCTGTTTTAGTGTCAAGATTTCCCGTAGGTTCGTCTGCAAGAATTATTTCAGGGTCGTTTGCGAGAGCGCGAGCAATAGCCACTCTTTGTTGTTGCCCTCCGCTTAATTGATTGGGATAATGATCCATTCTGTCGTTTAGCTCAACCAGAGTAAGTAATTTTTCACTTCGTTCTTCTCTTTCTTCTCTTTCTACTTTTTGAAAGAGCATTGGGAGCATAATGTTCTCTTTTGCAGTCAAATTAGGAATTAGATTAAAACTTTGAAATATGAACCCTATTTTCTTGCCTCTAATTTGAGCCAGTTCAGATTCTCCAAATTCTTCAATATTTGAACCTCCAAGCATTATTTTACCATTAGTTGCTAAGTCAAGACTTCCAACTAAATTCATTGCAGTAGATTTCCCACTTCCGCTCGGCCCCATTATAGCAACAAAATCTCCCTTGTCTATTGTAATATTTATTCCGTCAATAGCTTTTACAACTGTGTCCCCCATCTCGTAGTGCTTAGTTACTTCTTGAAGAGATATAATTTCTTTACTCATGAAACAGCCCCCATTTTAACAGCTAATAAAGTTTTGCTTTCGGAAAAATATTGATTAGGAATGTTTAAAAATGATTAAATGACACTATTGACATGATTATCCCTGTCAGATGTTTCGGTTGCGGTCGCCCAATAGGGCAGGTCTGGGAAGAATACAAGAAACGTATTAGCTCAGGCGAAGAAGCTGGCAAGGTTCTCACCGATTTAGGTCTAGAACGTTATTGTTGCAGAGCAGCCTTATTAGGCCACGCAGATGTCTTAGAAGAAGTTTCTAAATTCAAAAAGTCCTGACTTTTTGAGCATAAAATCTTCGGATTTTTTGTTTAAGAAGTCTTAATCTAATTTCCATCTATTTACAATTCCACATTTACAAGTAATTTGTTTATACCCCTTACTTATTCTTGTTTTTCCAAACTTTAAATCAGAATAACATTTTTTGCAAAATCTCTTGCGATAATTTCCAAGACGAATACGATGAGCCATTGCAAATTTCTTTATTTTTTTAGTTTCTTTAGAATCAAGATTATCTTTAGAAAAATAATCTTCTATAATTTTTTGAGCTTCTTTCTTTGATAGTTCTTTCATGAAATAAAAAAACGAAGACAACATCCTTGCTTTGCCTCTTGACGGAGACTACAACAAACAGACGTGA
>CAYIGE010000012.1:0-13647 GCA_964362835.1 Candidatus Woesearchaeota archaeon | reverse complement strand
ATTATTTAGATAATATTAATTTGTCTATTTAAGAACTGGAATAGTAATCTTTATTGAGTTAACTTTCTATATGTCGAAGTGTTTGATAACCACACCATTTATGGTGTGGAACACTTCGAGCATCCAAAAAACAAGTGCTAGTCAGACCACACCTTTTAAGGTGTGGTGGCACATTGTTTTTTTGATATTAATTGAATTGTAGGTAAAAGAATTATATCTATATTGTTTTTACAATTTCCATGCATTAGAAACAGATACAAAAAATTCAGGTGAATTAGTATCTAATACTAAGAATCCAGTATATATTGAGAAGCTTTCTATTCCAGGATAATTTGGAACGTTGAATGTTGCCATTCCTTTTCCATTGCTATCTAAAACTCCGACACTTTGGGCAAACATTCCATTTGGAGATATAGTCGCTTGAAGTAAAGGGTCATAATTAAGAGGAAGTATGAGACCGTTAGGTAATGGAATTCCTGGGCTGTTTCCAAAAGATAAGCCTGAAACATATATTGCTCCTGGATTCATTGGGTCGCTTATATTCATATACATTGTTTTTCCTTGAGCGAAGGTTCCAGTTACAGTCATGTAAGGTACTGCTTTTACGGCGTTTAAGGCATTAACTCTTTTGAATGTAAGACTTGTAGCACTGTCGTAAATTGGAGCGCCTGTTGATTTTAATATTTTTTCAATTTGGGATACTTTCATTTGAGGATTTCGTTGTTTCATTAATGCAATTGTTCCTGAAATGTGAGGTGCTGCCATTGATGTGCCAGAAGCGCCTCCAAAACTTCCCTGGACTGTTGTGGTTGTTATGACCGTTCCTGGTGCAACAATGTCTAAAAATGAAGCTCTGTTACTATAACATGTCATAATATTAGGGTTTGTTATTAAGTCTGTGCAATTACCGTGACCATATGATCCAAGGTCTGCATCATATGAGGCAGCGGTTGATATTACATAAGGAGATACTGCTGGATATGATATTCCCGTAAGAGCTCCTTCATTTCCTGAAGATGCAACTGGAACTATATTTAAGTTATAAGCTGTTTGAAGTGCTGGTTCAATATATCCTGGAGATGTTGTCGGAGTATAGGTAAATCCTACTGAACCTAGACTCATTGAGATTACAGATATATTGTATAAATTTTTATTTGCAACACACCAATTTATTCCAGCTGTGATGGTGCTCCAGTATCCAAAGCTGTTTGAATCAAGAACCTTTACTGCGAGTAAATTCACTCCTGGAGATATTCCTTTGTCAGTTGAATCATTTGATGCGATGGCTCCAGCCGTTGCTGTTCCGTGACCGTTATCATCCATGGGGTCATTATCATTATTTATGAAATCATATCCCCCAGCGTATGCTCTAATAAGTGCAGGGTGATTATAATTAACTCCGGTATCTAGATGACATACTCCTACACCTTTACCTGTTATACCATAGTTTGATTGAACGGCATCCGCTTGAATTATGGGTCTGCTTTCCATCAAGTTTGCTTTTGCTAATTGGTCTAAAGCAATGTAATCTACTTTGTCATTGTTCTTTAAAGAATCTACAGCTTCTTTTGTTGCTGTTCCTGCAAATCCGCCTAATTGGTCATATACATATTTTACTTTGAATCCCCTTAAATTCTTATAAATGCTTTTTGGACTTTGACCATCATTTAACCATACAATAACTGGGACATTTTTTGTTGATTCAAACTTTTTCATTACTTCTTGATAAGCTATGTCTTTTGTTTGTTGAGGAATTTGTTGTTCTTCATATTTGGCTGAGTTTAACATGTCTTGGAAGTTGATTTTAGACTCGCTATCGCTTGATTTTCCGAAGTAACTTAATAGTTCTTCTTGACCCGTACTAATAGGTACTATAATCATAGCTAAGATTACTATTCCTGTTACAAATTTCAACATGTTCATATGATTGTGGTTTTGTATCCCTATTTAAAGCTATCTAAAGTATATATATCCTTCTGATTTGGTTTTATATTAGTTGTTGGAACGGTTTCTTCTTTTGCAATATAAATCTTGGACCTAGAGTTTCAGATAAGACTGCAGTTATTATCAGATTGTTTAATGCCGCTTTTATTGAGCCGTTTAGTACTGGGATTTTAGTTTTTTGTGAGAACTCTGCTATTAAGTCATATATTTCTTCTATCGTTAGTTTGACTTGTGTTTTTTGAGTAATTCCTCTTATTTTAACTAATAATGGGTTATCTGCTCCAATACATTCTATTTCATTTACGAATGGGTCTTTTATTAAAGTGTTTAGTTTTTCTGTTTCGGTTTTATAAATCTGGTTTTGAATTATATTTTTATTTTGAGGAGCTTTAATTTCATATAATTGCGACTTTTTTATCGGAACGGGTCTTAGAAACGCTGGAACCATTTGTATAGGTTTTTTCATTTCTGGTTTTAAAAGAGATTCTTGCATTTCCTCGTCGTTAGAAATGTTAGCTACTTCCTTAAATGGGCTTATAGTTGCTAATGAGTGCATGAAGTTGATAAGAAATAACTCTCCTATATCTTGTTCTTCCATAACTAAATCTCATCTATTTGAGTTGATGCAGTCATTCCTTGATTTGGTGTTCTAAATTGAGGTCTTGAGCCAGGGCCGTAGAGTCTTTCTCGCATTTTCTCTTCCATTAGAGAAAGACCTTTGGCGAGCAGTTTATTTTGGTCAAGTAATTTATCTATTTTATCTAAGAATTCTTTATCTCTTTCCGTGTTTTGCATATTTGGTTGTTTTGCAAAATTTCTTGCCGCCATTTCAAAGAGTGCAAGTAAGTTTTCAATTTGAGTTGTTAGTTTGTCAAATTTTTCTGCAAGATTTATATGTACCTTTTGTAATTCTACTAGACTATGGATTGTTTGTTCTTCTAGAGACTGTCTTGAAACATGCGGGTGTTCTTGTTTATGTTCTACGGGAGTGTGATGGGCGTGCTTGACGTGTGGATGATGAACGGGATGATGTTCTTTATTTTCAGAATGCTCAACCTTCTTTTTAGCCATACATTATAGTTGCTTAGGTTATTTATAAATATTGTTAAGAGCAAAGCTTAAAACAGCTTTATAACTGATTTTGATGTAGGATCCGTAGGCTAGTGGTAAACTGACTGGCTCCAGAAATTTTGGAGAACCCAGTATTCGTGGGTTCGATTCCCTCCGGGTCCATTTATTTTTTTACGTATTCCACGTTATCCATATTTTCAAATTCTTGGTCACCCGTTAGAAATTTTATCTTTAATCTTTTTGCGACAGTATATCCGATTGCGTCGGGAATAGATAATTGCCTATTTTTTGTTTTGAAATCCATGGCTTCTTGTATATCTTCCAATTTAACCTCCACTATATGATTATAATATTTTTTTGTAAGTTCATCTACATCTTCTTTCTTTTTTTCTTTTTTTAGATTATAATTAAACTCTGCTAAATTATATATTGTAGTAATGATGTTGCAATCAGTGTATTTTTTGTATTTTGGATTTCCAATGACTACTTCAAAAATTGCATATGTGTCAAAGAAATATGTTTCTTTAATGTCCGTTTCTTCATTCATCCCAAGACTCTTTATCTCCTTCTCTTAATATTTCTTCTACAGACCTTTTTAATTTAAAGGTTCCAAAAGTCTCTCTTAGAACATTTTTTTCTTTGTTGATTTTTACTTCTATTTTCTCGTTTTCTCTTAGTTTGGCTAGTCTAATTTTTTCCATAGGTACTACTATCCCAAATGATCTTCCCCATCTTTTTAATTGTGCTTCAAATTCTATTGTCATGGTTATATTGATATAATCAATTATATAAACCTTTGCTTCATCACTTTTTCTTCTTTAGATGCTTGAAGAATTCTATTTGTCTTAGTCTCTTTTGAGCTTCTTTTTTTGTCGTGTAGGTTCCAAACTTTCTGCCTGTTTTTTCTGATAATGCGATGTATTTTCCTTTGATTTTTCTAATCATTTTATTATAACTTTTTTAGTTGTTCTATTTCTTCCCAGGAGATTGCACAGCCTTTGAATTTTGTTGCGTATAGTAATGCTTCTAAAGCATGTTTGTCGTTGAGTTTTATGTAACCCTTTTTAAGAGCTACAAAGACTAGCTCACTTGAACGGATAAATCTGAATTGTTTTGTATCCTCTAACGGTCTTGTGTTTAGAGTTATGTTTCTGTGTAGCTTACTGGACATTAAATCTCTTAAGTTTTCTGGTTTTTCAAATAAAATTCTAGTTGTTCTTTCGTCTATTGCTATTATGTTTTCTACTCCTCTTTTATTGAATAAATGGCTTATTGCAATGCAGGACATTTCTGCTGGGCTGACTATTTCAATGAAATGATTATCTGATTTTATTGAAGAGTTTGCTATTCTTAGAAATCTTTGAGTTTCACTTTCTATTTCTTGTTGAGCTAATCCCAAATCTGTTGCAAATTTGATTATTCCTTTATCAATTAGTTCTTTTATTTTTAGTGCTCCTAACTCAAAACGAGGAATGTGACTTGGGCGATCTACAACTTCTTGATAGACATAATTAGTTATTGCTATTGTAATTCCTTGTTGGCTTATTTTTTCAAATATTTCTAATAAACCGTTCATTGACAAGTTTATTATTGGACCTGCGTCGAGGATGAGGACTTTTCTTATCATTTGAAAAACTCCATTGCTATATTTACTCTGACCTTTGCATCTATGGTTTTGTTTAGTTTTGTTTGAGGATTTTCTTTTTCTCCAATATATTCTGAAAGTTCCCATGGAGTTACTCCTAGAAGCTTTGTTGTTTTTGCTAATGAGATACCATGTTCATATATCTTGGATGCTTTGTTTATTGATGCTTTTCTTAGAAGTTCTTCTATTACTGGTTTTAAGTTTGGTGAAGAATTTTCTATGTATCTTTTTGCTTTACTTAAGAATTTGATAAATTGAGACTGTTTGTTTCTTTGGATTGCATGAGTTGCTAATGATAAAAGGTCATTTATCTCTCGGATAAATTGCTGCCAGTTTTTCAAATTAAGACTGTCTTTTCTTTCTACTATTTTACTTAATGAGTATATTATTGTTGCGACAAGAATGTAATCTGTATGTTGATATACAGATGCAGAATGGATTGTCTGGTCTGAAAGATTTCTTAGTTCTTTTGTGTCTTCCCTTTCTAATGCCTGTCTTGCACGTGTTAGAACTTCTATGACGTGACCAACCTCTTCCATCTTATTCTAATGGTTTTATTATATATAAATCTTAATCCATTGTTGCATTGTTGAATTAGCGGTTGGTAGAAAACAATAAAAGGGTTAAAACATTGCTCTTTCTATGTCAAATTTACAAAAATTTACAGACTTCCTTAAAACAATAGATTTGAAAAGATATAGAAAAGAATACGCCTCAATTAAAATTGTAGAAATGGACTTGCCCAAAGATGTTCAGGCGATTGTTTTATTATATAGGGTTTATTGGAATGAGAAAATATTTCTTTCATTTGAGGAATTTTACGAGCGGTATAAAAAAGAAAGTCAAGAAGCCATAGACAAATTCAAGAAAAAAACCACAATGTGTGATGATTGCTTTAGTAGGGGATTAAAGGCAAGAATCTATAGGACATGGGCAAGTATTATAACTCAAATTCACGGAGGTTATGTTGCAGAGTCTGTCTTTGGAAAGGGTAGTGTAAATATGTCAAGAGAGTTAGATTCGATGGGTGCGGATTTTAGGGTAAATTACAAAGATAAATTTTTGAATTATCAGGTTAAGAAAACAACTCATAGTGGGGTTATGAGCAGAAGACCATTGCCAAGAAAAAAGAAATTGGAAGGTGAAGACATAGATATTAAGTATGAAGTTCCTAATAGCAATATTTTTGATAATCCTAGAACGAAGAGGGGAAAGTTTAGAGTTGGATATACGAGATTTATAGAGGATAAAAAAATAATCAGATTACCTAACGGTTTTGTTATTTTTACATCAGAAACATTTTTACCAAAGAAAAGAGAGATAGATTCTAAAGTGTAAGTTGTTTAGGAGTTTCGCTTAATCTTTTTTTAGCCACTTCTATATATTCAGGATTAATCTCAAATCCAATAAAGTCAAGTCCTAATTTTTTAGCAGATATACATTCAGAACCAGAGCCAACAAAAGGAACTAAAACAAATCCTTCTTTCTGCCTTGCAGAAAGAATAAGTTTATCGCACAAAGCTAAAGGTTTTTGTGTGGGATGATTAACTCTTTCTTTTATTCCAGCACCCCCGGCAAGAGCAGGTATTTTTATAACATCTCTTGGTAAAGCACCCTTTTCATGTGCATTATAGACTGTCTTTTTTCCATTTCTGCTTAATCTTCCAATAGTCCCCGTTCTTATTTTCCCGGCAGAACCATTAAGAAAACCCTCCGTGTATGGCTCTCTAACGTCATTAAGATTAAACACTTTATTAGTTTTCCAACAACAAATTATACTTTCATGGCTTCTTTGCCAAAATTTATTTGTAGGCATATTCTTATTTGTATAATGCCAAACTAACCACTTTTTGTTTATCGGTATCCTAACGAAGACATGGGCTAATATCTCACTAAATCCATAAATGAACATAGTTCCGTCTTTTCTTAAAACTCTAATGCTTTCTTTTATCCATTCATCACACCATTTAAGATATTCTTCAAACCCCATCTTGTCTTTGTTATTTCCAAAATCCTTGCCAATGTTATAAGGTGGGTCTGCTATGATAATTTGAGCAGAATTATCTTCTAACTTCTTCAATCCTTCTAAAGCGTCAATTAAGTGTATTTTGTTTTTTTCCATTTTATTCTCCTAAAATATTCTTGATGTAATAATAATCCTCTTTGCTTATTTCTTTTGTTGATCTACCCATTAAGATAGTCCCCCATCTTTTTTGCCCTTTGAATATTGAAATATTGTTAATGATTTTTTCTGTTAATTCCATCATTGCTTTAGGTATTACTACTTTCTTTAGTTCTATTTTGTATGGATATTCTCCCTCTGCAAATTTTATTAACGAATTTGCCTTTAGAGATTTAATCTCAAAAATGCCTCCTATTTTTTTACCCTTAATATAGATGATGACTAAATCGTTAATATTTAGTTTTTCTAAATCTCTTTTACCTTTATCATTAAATCCGTAAATTGACTTGTTCTTAATTGTTTTCCAATTTTCATCGTTAGTAATAAACAGCCAATACCTTCTTTTTTCCATATTAATACTTCTTTTTTCCATTTTTATAAACTTGCCTCTTTTGTAAGATAAATTAAACCTCTATTCTGTGCTTCTCTTTTACACCCTTTGATTACATCACTATTCTCACATCTTTCGTATTGTATTTTGCGTT
This sequence comes from Candidatus Woesearchaeota archaeon, assembly GCA_964362835.1. Lineage (GTDB taxonomy): Archaea > Nanobdellota > Nanobdellia > Pacearchaeales > GW2011-AR1 > SICU01. Next base: position 6,320 of record CAYIGE010000012.1, on the reverse strand, counting down.
TCATACTATTATTCGGTATCCGAACTATATAAATCTTTCGGTATTCGAAGAGAAATAGTTTAATTCTCTTTCTCAATAGTAATTTTGTTTTTCTCTGCCCGTACGATTAATTTCGGTCCTTGGAAATTAGAATCCTCAACTGCTTTTTTAGGTAGATTAATACGGTAGCGATAATATTTCTTGCCCTTAACTTCTTTATCAAAAGCTTCTAAAATTTTCATAACTAAATTATAGATTAGAAGTTTTTAAGTATGTCGGTATTCGAACTGATTTGAGGTAATTTACCACTACCCATATAACAGTTCACAACAGTTAGTGATCTTGTCTTAATGTTACCGCAAAGATTAATATAGTATAGTTGTTTTGTTTTTTTATGCAGGTGTTGTTAGATAGCAGTTTCATTATTTCTTGTGTTCGTGACAGAATAGATTTTCTGACTCAATTAGAAGAACAGGGATTTACCCCAGTAGTTCCTAGAGAGATTTTACAAGAGATGAAAGACCTTCGTGTTAGTAATCGTTCTTCTCGTGAAGATAGAATTGCTATTGGTGTCGCTCTTGAAATGATTGAGCAAAAAGGAGTTAAGAAAAATAGCCTTGGTAAGGGGAGAGTGGATGATTTTCTTATTCAACGAGGTCAGGCGGGAGTGTTTATTGCTACTCTTGATAATGGGATTAAGAAAAGAATTACTAAAAAAATAGTTATTTTTAAGGCACAGAATAGAGTTGGTGTTGAGTCTGGGGCTTGAATTTAGTTCTACTTTAAAGTAGTTATAACAGAAAGGTTTAAATATTGTATTTTTTAGTTTTCTGTATGGAAAAACCAAAGATATATGCTGTTGAAGGAGATATAACTCAAATACCAGCAGATGCTTTAATGACTGCAATTAATTCTGGTGGGTTGTGGTTTGGTGGAATTGATGGAGCTATTCAAAGAGTTGCTGGAGATTTGTATCATAGTCAAGTTACACAGGCATCGTCTCTAAGAGACTTGCAAACTGTAGTTGCTAGAGGGGGAGCTAGACCAGATAGAAAAATTGGATTTAGAGATGTAATATTTGTGGTAGATGATTTAGAGTCTTCATTAGACAAAGTTGTTTATGCAGGTTTAGAAACTGCAAATAACGAGGGTTATAAGTCCTTACTAATTCCAACTATAAGAATGGGTGTGATGGCTGGGGTTAGAGAAACTCCCGAATAAGCTGTAAGAAAGATGACAGATGGATTAAGCAACTTTGTAAGTAAATATTCTGGAAAAACAAAGTTGGAAGATATTAAAGTAGTAGTTTATAATAATTCTGCTTTGGCAAGAGATATTTCTTCCGCTCTTGGAAAGATTTAGTTTTGATACATTCGATTTTATCAAATCGAAGTCTTGGAAGTCTCATAAATTCAACTTCCAATTCATTTCATTTTTTAAATGAAAGACTTTAAAAACCATGTTTTTCTCAATGAATTATGTTCTATGTTGCTGAAGTTGAAGACCATGTTCGTGTTGAGCCACGCCACTTTGGTCTAGCTACTAAAGATGCGGTTTCTGAACAGTTGCAGGAATCTTATGTTAAGACAATGCATAAAGATTTGGGTTTTGTTATTTCAGTTATTGGTGTTAAAGATGTCGGAGAAGGAATTATTATCCCTGGCGACGGAGCAGCATATTACAAGTCTTTGTTTACAGTTTTAGTTTGGAAGCCTGAACTTCATGAGCTTATTCCTGGAACTATAAAAGAAATTACTAATTTTGGGGCTTTCATGCAAATAGGCCCGGCACAAGGAATGATTCACATTTCTCAAACAATGGAAGATTTTGTTTCTTTAAGTAAGACTGGAAGTCTTTCTGGCAAGATGACTAAACGTTCTTTGAATGTTGGAGATTCTTGTTTGGCTAGAATTGTTGCTATAAGTTATAAGGCTGGAGAGCCTAAGATTGGTTTAACTATGAGGCAGCCAGGTCTTGGAAAAGTTGAATGGCTTGATGAATCAAGAAAGAAGGCTATTGCTACAGCTAAGAGGGTAGAGAAAGGAGAGAAGATTGATAAAGGTTATAAGGGCGACAAAAAGAAAAAAGGAGCTAAGAAAGAATAATATGAAAATTTCAACTAATTTCAAGAAATTTTCCATACAAGAAACTTTCTTACAAAGTTGCGGTCAAGCCACAACATCCTCACAAATTTCAAAAGGAATTTGTTCGCAATTGAAAGTTTTTGTCTGTTCTAATTCAAACTGCTCGTCTTCACTCGCATTAGGGGGCAAGAATTAGAACATGGGTAAAGAAAAAGCGTGTAAGCATTGCAGAATGGTTTATGAAGGTTCTAGTTGTCCTAGTTGTCAAAGTTCTGAAAGTGTTGAAGGTTTTAAAGGAAAGATTACAATAATAAATCCGGAACATTCTGAAATTGCAAAGAATTTAGGATTGAAAGCAAAGGGAGTGTTTGCTCTACGACTAAGATGAAATTTGTATTAAATTCTTATAATTCTTTATTGCACAGGCACGATGTAGTTGCTAAGAAAGATTATGCTTCTAATCCTGGATTGGTTGTAGTTAAAGAAGATGTTGCTAAACATTTTAAGACATCTGTAGATTGTGTCGTAGTCAATGCTGTTCGTGGAAGTTTTGGAAGTTCGGAATTTATTATTGAAGCTCGCGTTTATGATTCTGCTGAAAAGTTAGTTGCTATAGAGCCTAAATTGAAAGTTAAGAAGGTGGTTGCTTAAACATGAAAATTTCAACTAACTTCGAGAAATTTTCAATACAAGAAACTTTCTTACAGTTGAAAGTTTCTGTCTGTTTAATTTCTGACATAAAGTTGCGAGCAAGTCGCAACATACTCGCAAATTCATTGAATTTGCTCAGCTCATCTACATTCGCATCAGAGGGAAGAAATTAAACATGAGTGAGAGAGAAGGCGGGACAAAGATGAAAAGTGGAGAAGGCGGGAAGAAGCCTCACAAGAATAAGCCAACTAGTGAAAAATATAAGTTGTATAAAGTAACTGGCGAGACTGTTAAGAGAAATGCTAAGTTCTGTCCTCGGTGTGGTCCAGGAGTTTTTATGGGTGGTGGCTTGAATAGACTTCATTGCGGAAAGTGTAGGTATACTGAATTTAATAAGAGTTAGAGTTATATATTTTTAATGGCCTATAATAAGAGACAACATACAAAATCATGAAAGAAATAGAAATTAAGCTAAAATATAATGATGAGAGATTATTAAGAAACAAGATGAAGATTCTTGGAAATCATATTGAAACTTATGAAATTATTGATTGTTATTATGGAAAAGAAGGTGAGGATATGAAAACTGCTGAAAACTTGTTAAGAATAAGGACAAAGAAAGGAGTGTCTGAATTAACTTTCAAAGGTAAAAGAGAAACAGATAGCAACGTTTGGGAAAGAGCGGAAATAAATGTGCCTATTGGAGACTCTGAAAAAATGGAGATGGTTTTGAATAGACTGGGACTAAAGAGAATTCTAAAGAATAGAACAGTCAGAGAATATTGGAACATTAAAGGAGCAGAGATGGGAATAATGAAGATATTAGAGCCTGCGGAAGTTGAATTTGTAGAAATAGAAGGAAAGACCAAGGAAGATGTGGATAATGTTACTAATTTGTTTAAGGGAATTCTTGAGCCAATTAGTAAAGATCATTTTAAAAAATTAGATGAGGCTAACAAATAATGTTGCTTTCAGATATTCATCACCTCTGACTCGGATACGCTTTTCTTGCCTTTTTTAGGACTTTTATCAAAAAGCTTTGAAGAGTCTTTAGAATATTGATATCTTTAAATTCATTAAATTAAACCCGAAGAGGAGAGATCATAACCGCCAAAAAGATGGTCATGACGTCTCCTCCTGGGAAAAAGAGGTGATGATAATTAAACGAACTGTACGAAGTATTTAAATCTTTCGATTATGTCGTAACTGTATAATAAGAACAGATGTTTTGAGGAGTGTTGGTTTTAGTTTAGAACCTATGTTCTAATATAGGACTATAGGTTTATTTAATCGGCTTTCTAATTACTCTGATGGAAGAGGTTATTGTTAAAGAGAAAGTTAGTCATGAGTCTGAATTTGATATTCAGCCAATGTCTAACTCGTCTACGACTATACAGCGAGTTGGTCAAGAACAGATACATGACTTGCTTTTTGATAATAGGTTGAGTTGGCAGGCTATTATTTATGATTTGATAAATTCCGAACAGCTTGACCCTTGGGATATTGATTTGTCTGTTCTTTCTATTAAGTATATTGAACGTGTTCGTAAGATTGAGGAAGCTAATTTTTTTATATCTTCAAAAGTTCTTCTTGCTGCTTCTCTTCTTTTAAGGCTTAAGTCTGAGCTTCTTTTGAGCCGAGATTTACAGTCTCTTGATGATATTTTATATGGTAAGAAAGAAGAAAAGAAATATGCTCAAGAAAGAATTGAACTTGATGAGGATATTCCTGATTTAGTTCCTCGTACGCCGTTGCCTCGTTATAAGAAGGTTTCTCTTCAAGAATTGATTGTTGCGTTGGGCAGAGCTATTTCTACAGAAGATAGGCGCGATAAGAAAGCTCTTATTCTTAAACAGTATGAAATGGAGGCTTATTTACCCCTTCCAAAGCGTTTGTTTAATTTGCAAGATAAGATTAAAGGTCTTTATTCTAAGATTAAAGGTTTGTTTGTTGATAACGATGAGAAAATTGCTTTTTCACAACTTTCGTCTGTTGATCCTGAAGAACGGTTGTTAACATTTGTTTCTTTACTGCATTTGGATAATCAACAGAAAGTTTGGCTTGAGCAGGAAGGCCATTTTGAAGAGATTTGGGTTTTGCTTAAGGAAATTTATGAATCTAAGAATAAAGATTTGCTTCAACGTTTGAAAGAAGAAGTTGAGAGTTTGGAAGCTGAACGCGAGGCTGGAATTAAAGTTGAAGAAATTAGTGGGTTTTCTGAAGCTGGTAAAGATTAGATTTTTTTGATTTTAGAAATTAATGACTTTTCTGCTAGGAGGGTTTCTTCACCTGTTGTCATGTTTTTTAATTTAAATTTCTTTTTTGATATTTCATCTTTTCCTATGAAGATTGCGTAAGGGATTTTATATGAGTTTGCATATTCTAGAGCTTTGCCCACTTTGTCAAAACTAGTTGTGCAATTTACATTGTTTTTCCTTAGGGATTGGGCTAGTTTTGTTGTTTCTTTGTCTAGGTCTATTGAGATAATTATCACTTTTGTTTTGTCTAAAGGTAATTGACTTATTTCTTTTTCACATAACCCCATTAAACTTTCTACACTGAATGAAATTCCCACTGCTGGAATTTCTTTGTTTGAATATTTTCCAACTAATTTGTCGTAACGACCACCACCTAAAATTGCTGTTTTTCCTATTGAAACTTCAAATATATTTCCAGTGTAATAGTTAAAGCCTCTCATTAAACGAGGATTGAATCTTGCTTTTATTTTGTACTCTTTACATTTTTGAATTAAATTTGTTAATTCTTGAGCTCCTTCAAACATATTGTCTTTAAAGAAAGAAATATCTTTTTCCATTAACTTTAGTAAGCTTAATATTTGATTTGAATCTGCATATTTCTTTAGCTCTGATTTTACTTGGTCTTCTCCTATCTTTTCTATTTTGTCTAGTTCTCTTAGAACTGCTTGTTTATCATCAATTTGAACTGATTTGATTATTTCATCAATTAATTTTCTATTATTTACTTGCAATTCTATGTTTGTTATGTTTAATTCTTTTAATATATCAAAAACTACGGAGATACATTCAGAGTCTGCATTTACTGAAGGATCTCCTATGATGTCTGCGTCACATTGTGTAAACTGTCTTGTTCTACCTACTCGGATTGGTTCGTCTCTGAAATTCTCTCCTATTTGATATTTTTTGAATGGGAGTTTTATGCTTGGATTTTGTTTGAACAGTCTTGCTAATTGGAATGTGAATTCGTAACGTAATCCTAGATTTCTGTTGGCTCTGTCTTTTAGTCTAAAACGGTCTCTGACTGCTTCGTCTTCTTGACCGATATTATCTGAACGCATTAATTCATCAAATTCTACAAATGGAGTTTCAACTGGTAAAAATCCGTAGAGTTGAAAATATCTTCTGGCTATTTCTTTTATTTTCTCTCTTTTCTGAGATTCCGGAGGTAAGTAGTCTTCAAATCCCTTTACTTTTTCTGGTTCGTATATCATTCTACAGCCTCTTTTGATAAAAAGGTTTCTAGGAGTTCAGAAAACTTATTTTCTATTTTTCTATTTTTCATTTCATTTCTCCAAAAGCGGAAGGTGGCACTCGTAGCGTCTGACGACGCTCCGGTGACTCCAACTCT
>CAYIGE010000011.1:12267-15104 GCA_964362835.1 Candidatus Woesearchaeota archaeon | reverse complement strand
CAGTAAAAACTCCTTCCTTATCCAATTTATCAGTATCTTCTTGTTTTGTACTCTTAATTTTCTTTAGTAATGCATCTACACTTTTCTTCTGTTCTTTAGTAACTAATTCTCCCAATCTAGAATGTTGAGCACTAATAACTAGGAAAGTAACTCCAAACAAAGTGTCTACACGAGTTGTAAATACAGGCCATTTCTCCCCATTAATTGAAAATAATACTTCAGTTCCTTCGCTCTTGCCTATCCAATTTTTTTGCATCGTCTTTATTCGTTCGGGCCAATCCAACTTATCCACATCGCGAAGTAATTCTTCAGCATACTTTGTAGTTCTAATAAACCACTGCTCTAAATTCTTAACAGTAACTTCATTATCTTTATGTCTCCAGCATTTTCCATCATGGACTTGTTCATTTGCCAAAACACTCTCACATTTTGAACACCAATTTACACCGGACGCCTTTCTATAAACAAGTCCTTTCTTCAAGAACTGTAAAAAGAAATATTGATTCCATTTGTAATATTCCGAATCATGACTCCATAATACTCTTTCCCAATCATAACTCAATCCCAAAGCTTTCTGCTGCTCCATAAAATGCTTAATCGCAGCATCTGTATATTTTTGAGGATGAGTCCCCTCCTTAATAGCGGCGTTTTCGGCAGGAAGTCCAAAACTATCATATCCTGTTGGATATAATACAGATTTACCATTCATACGCATAAAACGTGCTAAAATATCTCCAATAGTATAATTAAAGGCATGACCCATATGCAGACCCCTACCTGAGGGATAGGCATACATTTCAAGGACATAATACTTCTCTTTCTTATTATCTTCTTTAGCCTCAAACACTTTGACTTTTTCCCACTCTTTCTGCCATTTCTTATCAAGGCTAGAGAAATTCACCGGCTTCATATATTAATATCAAAAAAGCACGAATTTAAAACTTCCTAATACCGGATACAGATATGAAAAAAGAAACCTACTCCCTTTCAGACCCAGTTAAAAGAATAATGGAAACAACCTTTCTTACCCTAGATAAAAATCAAAAAGTTTCAGAGGCCTATAATTTATTAAGAAAAAAATCAGATATTTCCGAAATAATGGATTATGTATATGTAACTGAAAAAAATAAAGAGCTAGTGGGAGTTTTCTCAATAAAAGATATATTCAGGTACCCCCTAAATACGCCTGTAAAAACTTTCATGAAAACCAAAGTCATAACTACTTCTGCAAGAACGGAAATAGAAACGGTTGCGCATTTGGCCTTAAAACATGGAATAAAAGCATTACCAATATTAGAAGAAAACAAAATAGTGGGAGTAGTTTCAAGCAAGAATATATTGCAGATACTTAACAAATCATTAAGAAAAGATAGCTTTCATTTTGCAGGTATTCACAAATCCCATTTAGAATATGAAAACACAATGCAGGCTCCAGTTATGGAAAGCGTCATCCACAGAGCCCCGTGGCTAATAAGCGGGTTAATAGGAATCCTCGCAATTGCTGCATTTATAGGAATATTTGAAAATACTCTTGAAGAAAATTTAATACTAGCATTTTTTATCCCCGTAATTGTATATATCTGCGGAGCACTTTGTACACAGATAGAAACTCTTTTAGTAAGAGATATGACTGTGATGGGTAAAGACCTGAAGTTAAGAAAGTATGTTCTTAAGCAGGGAACAATAAGTGTAATAATTGCATTAATGATGAGCGCACTTTTATTTATTGTAATTAGCTCATTCTGGGGAGACAGACAGATTGCTTCAGTAATTAGTTTAGCAGCATTCTTATCTTTAACATTAACCACTCTAACTTCATTTTTTATAATATTTGGAATAAAGAAATTAGGAGGAGATCCAGCGTTAGGAGGGGGCCCATTCGGAACAGTAGTCTCTGACTCAATGGCGATAATAGTTTATTTACTTGTAGCAAACGCTTTTCTCTAACACATTTAAATATAATAAAGAACCATTAGAATAACATGATAAACGCACATCTAACAAGCGAAAAAATACATTCCACTTCATCAGAAGCATTTGACTTATTTGAAAAATCAAGATTTGGAGAAAAGGTCAGGGACAGAATAGAATATTCATGGGTTGAAGCTCTTTTCTTAAATATCAAAAAAAAGCTTACTTTAAACTACAAATCAAAAACCATAAATTTTGACAAGGCAATAGAGAAAGCAAAAAAGAACGATAAAAGAATAGAAACAAAACTATCTTTATTTGAAGACTTAAGAAACAAAGGTTATGTCGTAAAAACTGCTCTGAAGTTCGGAGCAGACTTTAGAATATACAAAAAAGGCACTCAACCAGGACAAGACCATGCGTTATGGTTAGCATATGCAGTCAGAGAATCAGAACCACACACATGGCACGATTTCGCTGCAAAAAACCGGGTAGCCCATTCAACAAAAAAGAAGCTCCTCATAGGCATAGTAGATGATGAAAATGATGTCCTATACTACGAAATCTCCTGGCTTAAACCCTAAATTAATCCAATCAATATCAGTAACTTTATAACAAACAGCTATATCAAATTAACATGCCAGACATGCAAAAACTCCTTCAAACAAAAGAACGCATTTTAGAGGTCATAAGAAAAAACGGTCCAGAACTTCCTGTAAGAGTTGCGCGAGTTATAGAAGGAAATAATCTATTCACTGCAGCTTTTATGTCAGAGTTAGTCAGTGAACAGAAATTAAAAATGAGTAATATGCGAGTAGGTAGCTCTCCCCTGTATTACATCGTTGGTCAAGAAGAACAGCTACAAAAATACTCAAACTATCTGAACAACAAAGAAAAAGAAGCATTTCAATTACTAAAACAAAATA
>CAYIGE010000011.1:0-12257 GCA_964362835.1 Candidatus Woesearchaeota archaeon | reverse complement strand
AAGACTTCGCAACTCCTATACAAATCATAGAAAAAGGAGAAACAAGAATATTCTGGAAGTTGCATACATTACCAAATGAAAGTGCAAAAGAAATAATAGAAAAAATAATTAATCCTCCAGTAAAAAAACAAGAAGCACCACAAGTAATAGAGCAGAAACAGGAAATTAAGCAAACAATTGAAGATAAACCAATCATTCCAGCAGTTGAAATTAAAGAGAAGAAAATCAAAAAAGTAAAAGAAGTAAACTCCAAATTCCTAGATAATATAAAAGAATTATTGGTAAAAAAAGAATATGAAATATCTCAAGAAATACTAGCAAAAAAGAAAGAATTCGCAGGAAAAGTAAAGATAAACACGCCATTAGGCAAACAAGAATTCTACCTAGTTGCAAAAGACAAGAAAAAGATAACACTAGATGACCTGGTTTCAACGCTACAAAAAGCACAATCAGAAAAGATGCCAGCATTAATCATCTCTCCAGGAGACATAGATAAGAAAGCCCAAGACTACTTTAAAGAATGGAATAACCTCATAAAACATCAAAAAGTTAGTTGGTAAAAGTCTGCCTAAATCGGCCTGTCAAAAGAAGTTAAATATTAAATCAAACTAATTCAAACCCTTCAACTTTTTCCCCATTAAGAATAAGCCAAGATATATGTCTCAAATCATCCTTAATGTAAGTCAAATGTAAAGATTCCATTGATCTAAATTCAATACGATTTTTTTGACCAGTAAATATTTCTTCCCCCCAGGGACCACACCCTGAAGGTCCATATATTTTACAGTTTAGATAATCTAACCACTTAGGACCTTTAATACCACGTATTTGATACCCTAATTCCTGCTTAATTACATGCGCAAATTCACTTACATCTGACCTAGGACCTCCCCAAAAAATAGACTTCTCAAGATCACTGGTAAAATCAGCCCTATTTACTATAAGTTTTGGGTTAAAAAAGGGAATATATCTAGGCATGATATACCAAACTTCGTCAGAATTTTTAGCATGATAGAGCTCTTTAAGTTCTTCTTCTTTGAATTGAAATCCACGAAATACTTCATTTAACTCTTGTTCTCCTATACTCAAAATTTTACATAGTTCTTCTAATCTACTCCGCCCAATAGGAGTTTTTCCATTCATAAATGAATTAACATAAGGTCTTGAAATACCCATCTTCTCGGCTATATCCGCTTGATTAATTTCAGTTTCTTTCAATTTTTTCTTCAAAAATTCCTTTAATATGGGAAAATCTCTTAAGTTAATTGTCTGTTTCATAAAAAAGAACCTTCCAAAAGCCTTTTAAATTATTGTTGTCAATATATTAACAACATGTATGAAGAACAACTCGAGAAATTAGGGCTATCTACTAATGAGGCAAGAATTTACTCTATCCTCCTTGCAGAAGGACCTATGCAGGCAGGCTCTATCAGTAAAAGAATCAATATAAATAGAACTACAATCTACCAAGTTTTAGATAAATTAATAGAAGAAGGATTAATCGGTTACATAAATAATGGTAAAATAAAAGTTTTCCAAGCTTCTTCTCCTAAAAGATTAATCTCTTTGCAAGAAGAAAAGAAGATAGTGGCTCAAAACATATTATCTAGTCTAGAAAATATTAGTAAACCATCGAAAGAAAAAGTAGTAGTTTACCAGGGGAAAAAAGGAATTAAGACCATCATGAGTGAAATACTTGAATGCAAAGAATATGTTTCATTTGGTTCATCAGGAGAATTTCTAGATTATATGGGGCATGATTTCTATCTGTTTCAAAAAGAAAAAGAAAGAAGAAAAATCAAAAGTATGGTAATTATAGGAGAATCAAAAAAAAACACCGAAATTGTAAAAAGCTCATACGCTAAGTTTAAGTTTATTGCAGATGAGTATACCGGGCCTACTACCATTTGGATATATAAAGATAAAGTAGCCATTATTATCTGGTCTGAAGAACCAATAGCAACTTTGATACAAAGTGAAAAGCTTTCAAAAGTATATAGGTCTTATTTTTCTCTTTTGTGGAATAATGTTAAAAAATAATAAAAAGTTAGTTTCTAAACCTTTAAAAACCCACATAACAAAATCAACTTATATGGGTAGAATTAAACAGCTAATGGTAAAGCGAGCAAGTAAAGACTTGCTTACTAAAGACCTCCATTTTGGAGAACATTTCACTGGAAACAAAAGAATGTTAGGCAGCAATACAATGCCAAGTAAAAAGATAAGAAACAAAATAGCAGGTTATATCTCAAGACTTAGAAGAGCAGAAGTAAAAGCTAAACTTGCAGAAGATATAAGACTAGCAAATAAAACAACGATTCTAGCAGAAACAGCCTATTCCTAATTATTTTAAATTATTTAATTTCGTTTCAACTCTCTTCAGCCTCTTATTAATCTCTTCAAGCAACAATCTCCTCTTACGATTAAAGTACATCGTAATACTCTGAACAATTATCCATATTACCACTAAAGCCCCAACTGCTTGCATCCATAATCCAAGTCTACCAACCTCAAGAACCACATCTTCTAATACAGCCATTAAAAACATAAGTTCGTAGAGTTTAAAAATTGCATCATTAATCTCAATTTTTAAGCCTGCGAATATGGTTCGCAGTGTTTAAAAAAGCTCCAAATCATATTCTTTCGGCGCTGTAGCTTAGTGGTAAAGCGATGCTCTCATAAGGCATAGATCGAGAGTTCAATCCTCTCCAGCGCCATTTTATTTTTAATATAATTTAGTAGTTATCAAACCCTCGTCAAAAATCTAATACCATCCCCTTCTTTTCTAGGAATAATATGTATGTGAGCATGCATTACAACTTGTCCCGCAACAGCTAAATTATTCATAATCAAATTAAATCCATCTCCTAATTTCTCATCAAGTAATTTAGAAGCAACTTTCTTTGTAAATTCAAGCATTTCATTTCCGAGCTTATTTGGAATATCTAGTAAGGTAACAAAATGTTTCTTAGGAATTATGAGACTATGTCCCTTAGCATGAGGGTGAATATCATGAATAGCAAAAAACAAATCACTTTCAGCAATTTTCTCTTGCTTAATTTCACCAATAGCTATCTTGCAAAAAACACAATTCTTATCTGCCTTAGCCATTACTTAAAAACGCCTTTATAAAAACTCTTTGCCATAACTGCACGATTAACTTTCTCAAGCTTCTGATCTTTGCCGTTAAATATAGAACTAAACCAAGATTGTCTTTCAGGCAAACCTAAAACAGCACGACAAAAACGGTCAATCTCGCTAGTAAAAGGAGTCTTACCTGCAAAAAGAGGGGCAGGCACACGTTCTGCAAGAGCCATATGCTGAATCTCATCATATTTTATTTTAGCAACAATCGGAATTCCTGTAGACTCTTGAATTTCCTCCAAATCCACATCATAATGCCCACGCGACTGATTAATTATTATTCCTTCAATGGGTCTATGACGCTGTTTAGCCAGTTGAGAAGCGCGAATAGTACAGCTCAAGGTCGGATAATCGGGTGTAGAAACAGCAAAAATATGGTCTGAAGCAATTATAGTCGCCAACATCTCCTCATTTAAACTAGGAGAAGAATCAAGAACGACAAAATCATAATCTTTTTTCAAATGCCCAATCTTGTCTTTCAAAAGCATTGGGTTAACATCCTTATTATTCAAAAAGTTTCCCGGAATTACATCAACACCATACTGAAGATGTATTGCAGAAGATATGCTCTCACCATGCAAAACATCATGAATAGTCTTTTGAGGAGAAACAATATCCATGTGAAGCCCAAGATTAGGAGCAGACAAATTAGCATCAATCAAGAGAACTTTTTTATGATAAGCAGCTGCAAGATGTGTAGCAACGGCGGCAGAGATAGTTGTCTTACCAACGCCACCCTTCAAAGAAATAAATCCAAGTGTCTTTCCCATGTCAAACTCCCTCTCTGCTAACACATGCGAAGGCATGTGCACAGTGAGCAAATTCGTTAGAATTTGCGAGTATGTTGTGCTTCAGCACAACTTTAGAGTTTGACTGCCAAAAATTAATAATTTTTACCATATCAATGCTTCACCAAACCAAACGGGTTAAGTGAGCGAACAACTATAAAATAAACAAGAGCTCCAACCCATTGCCCAAGAACAATAACTACTATCCAAACAATCTTCTCAACATCATTCCTAAACTTGCGTTTTGCACAATCAACAAGCATCCAAATCCAGAAAATAAGTACTATTACAAAAACTAAAGCCATAACGCCCGCAAATGCAGCCGCAAAAGGCCAGAAAATAAAATCACCCATTCCCATAACATATATTGCAGATTGTTATTTATAAACCTAATCAAACCCCAACGTACTATCAATACCTTAGAGTAATCTCCTAAAACTCTCTAAACTCAATCCAACCAAACATCATACAATTTCACAGTAATCTTTTTTTCTTGAAAATATTGCTTAAGTTCATTGACCCGTTCAACAGGCACTAATAACCCTCCCTTGCCTACTTTAATAGCTCCAATTTTATCTACCAACCCATCATATCTCTTATTTCCGATATTAAATCCATATAATTTTCTAAATACAGCTATTCTTTTTTTATCAGGTCGTATATTTTCAAAAGAAAACAAAACACACTGCTTAATATTATCTGCTTCTGCCTTATATTTTCCATATAAAATAATGCCTGTGTTCATAACAGCACGCTTCAAACCTTTCCATTCATTACTATCAAGCCTTCCAATAATAATAGAAAATTCTTTTTCAATTCCTTTTAATTGCCACTCCTTAAATTTTTGTGTTTCAATATAATTCTGCTTAATTTTTTCAATCTTATCACTTATTTTCTTATCACTATCAATAAATAAATCAATATCGCTCTCCTCGTCAAAATCTCCTCGAGCAACAGAACCATGTAAAATTATTCTATCTATCAAACCTTCTTTAATATGTGCAACCAAATAAGAAGCAAAATCCATAGCATATGAAAATAATTCAGATTTTTGTTGCATTTTCCAATCCATTCAGTTCATTTAAATTTTCATTAACTATCTTTCTTAATTCATTAAAACTCATTATTACTTTCTCAATTCGAGTCTTAAGTTTTCTTGCCCCATAACATAAAGCATTTCTTTCTTCCTCAATTAACTTCATAAGTTCCAAAATCTCATTTCTATAAGGAAAATCGGAGGGTACTTTCTTAGCAAGCAAATTTTTACTCTTAAAAACCCGATGGTCAAACTGATCCCCAGAACCCTGAATCAATCTAAGCTTATGCAAGTAAATTGCAAAAAGTTCAAGAGAGCCTTGCGAAACATTATATCCTATGTTCCTTTGATTTTTCTCTATTCCCTCCTCTATCGCCCTATTAATATTATCTATATGCTCTTTGTAGGCTTTATCGTGCTCTTCAATCTTCATTTTAAGCATTATTACTTTTGTAATAAAGTATAGTTACAATCGTAACAAAGTATTTAAATCTTTCGAAAAACATCTAAAAATCTAATCAAACATCATCTCCAATAATTTTTATCCCTTTAAACTTTTGAAAATCTTCATCAAAAGTAGCAATATGTGAAAACCTATGTTCTTGCATAATCGCTAAAATCGTGCAGTCTGTAAAACTAAAATTTGTATTTTTCTGCTCTTTAAAGATACCCCAAGCATCATCAAATAATTTATCACCAACATTAACTATCTCTAATGACTCTATCAATATTTCTCCAACAGTTACAGCAAGAGACTTATTTTTAAATCTTATAGAAAATATAGTAATGACTTCATCAAAAACATAATCTGAAATGCAAGGGTCTCCATATTTACCTGCAATTAAATCACCCATTATTTCAACAGCTTTCTTTCTATGTTTATCAAGAGAGTTGTAGTAAGCGATTAAAAAACTACTGTCTAAAAAAATCATTATCTACCCTTTTTCGTCGAACCATAAAGAACATCATCTATCTCTTCACTTAATCTCTCATTACCCTTCTCAAAATCAAAGGGTTTAAGCTTGAGCAGATTACGTATATCCTTTTTTTTCGTCTTTGCATTTTGTTCAGATAGCCATTCATTCATAGCGATTGTGAGAGCACGACCCAGTTTAATTTTTTCTTGTACCGATTTTGCCCTAAACCTTCTATAAACCTCTCCATCCACATTCCGAACAGCAATAAAAGTGTCTCCCATATTTTGTTTAACATGTTTAACTATTTAAATACTGCTAAACCCAGAAATAAATATTACTCTAAATTTTTTGCGACGCGTTAGCACCTTCGGTGCTCACTACTAACGCACCCCAAAAGCATAGCCGCCGTTGTTGCCGTTCCAGTTGCCAAAGACGCCCAACCTACCGCCACCACAGTCCCCGGTGGAATCCAGATTAAGCACTCTTTCAACAGGTTTATTTGTTGGCTCAAAGCCCCATACATTTACGCCTCTTGGATAATTATTTGGAGAAGCTATTGACCTTAGCTTTTTAGCAGGTTTGGCTGAATGTTCTATGACTCTTGCTAAACCGCCTTCTGCAAATGCGGCACACTCCTGCATATCTATTTGAAATGTTTCATAAGGAGCAAAGCCAAAATCTTTATTTCCTAGATAGATGTGAGAATTTCCAACTTTAATCTTTTTTGCATTATCTATGTGTTCTTTTAGAATCTTCATGTCTAATATTACTTCACCTTTTTGGTTTCTTGGAGGATTTGTTATGACTCCTTCACTTGTTCTTAAGATTCTTCCTGCTTGAAGCTGGTTTGAGTCAAAAATTTTAAATTTTGTTCTTTTTCTGAATTTATATTTTACAGCTGAAATTGATTCTGAAGTTGTTGGCTCTTGAAATGATATTTGAGGAAGTTCTTTAGAGTGGACGTATGTTCTTTGCATTTCGGTTAGATTTCTGTTGTAAGTATTTGGTCCAAATGCTGGATGGCTTACAGTTAATATTCCATCTCTGTGAGGGACTATGAGTAAGTCTCTTGTTGGTAAAACTACTTGCGCTTTTCTTACCCCATATTGTGCTTTTGTCATGAGTTTTTTAAAATTGGAGGTTATTTAAATCTTTCTATTGTAGTAACTTAACAGCAGTAACTAATCTACAACTAAATGCTCGTTAATCCAAACTACTAATTCACTTATCTTAACCCTCTCCTGTTTTTCAGTATCTCTGTCTCTTACAGTGACAGCCTTGTCTTTAATAGTATCGTAATCAACAGTAACTGCAAATGGTGTTCCCACAGTCATACTCCTCAAATATCTTTTCCCAATACTCCCGCTAGAATCATATTCTGCAATGAAATGTTTGCTTAAATTACTATACACATTTTCAGCAATCTCTATCAACTCAGGTTTCTTCATTAATGGAAACACACTCACAGTTATAGGAGCCATATGATAAGGCACCTTGAAAACAGTCTTTCCATTTTCTTCTTCTTTCTTCTGATAAAATAAATCTATTAGTGCATAAGTCGGTCTATCAGTTCCAAACGCAATTTCTAAAATATGTGGAACAAATCTTGTCCCATCTTCGCGAACAGCTTCAAGAGATATCCCAGATTCTTTAGAATGTTGTCTCAAATCATAATCTGTCCTATCATGTATCCCGCAAACTTCAACCCATCCATAATTATTTGTCTTTATTTCTATGTCCCATGCATCCGCAGCATAAAAAGCCCGCTCATTAGGATGATGTTGTCTAATTCTTAGCCTATCTTCAGGAACTCCAAATTTCTTAAACTGTGTATAAGCCAACCATAAACACCAAGCATAAGCTTTAGTCGAAACTAATTTTTTCTTCAAAGCAGATTCTAAAGAAGTAGAAACAGGAGACTTTTCAGCATCTTGAAGAGTATAATCCCATAAAGGCAAATGTTCACTCTTAACTAAATCAAATTTCTCCCAGTTATCTTTCTCTTTGGGGTCAATAAACAACTGACCTTCAGCTTGAGTAAACTCTCTTCCACGTAAAACACTCTGTCTTGGAGAAATTTCATTTCTATAAGCTTTTCCAATCTGAAAAACACCGAATGGCAATTTCTTCCTAAAATATTGATACATTCTAATAAATGGTAAATAAGTTACAGTAGCTGTTTCGGGTCTAAGAGAAGCATCTTGTCCAGCAACTTTTGTTTTCATCATCAAACTCTGCTTTTCTATTTTATCATGAAAACGACCGTCACAAGAGGGACATTTAATATTTTTTTCATGAATAAACTTTAGCAGCTTATCGTCAGAAAAGCCATCGGCGCTCACATCAAAACTCTCTTCAATTAGTTTATCTGCTCTAAAAACTGCCTTACATTTACTGCAATTTATAATGCGGTCTGAAAAAGTACTAAGATGTCCTGAAGCCTTCCATACGCGGTCAGGCATAACTGTAGGACCTTCAAGCTCTCTAAATCCATTAAAATTAAACACCTGTCGCACAGAATTCTCTACTTTATTTTTCAAAAGTTTTCCAATAGGACCATAAGTGTAAAACCCAGCGAGCCCACCATAGAGCTCAGGTTCAGGCCCCCAAATTAATCCAGATTCCTGCAAGAAACTCGTAAAGGCGGCATCGTCTTGTTTGGCTTTAACAACAGAATCCTTTTTCTTTTCAGTCATATAAACCATTAAGGAAACGCTAATTTAAAACTTGCTGTTGGGAGTCAAGTTTTAAACTTGTTGATTTCAATCAACTTTGTTTAAATCTTTCGCTAAAGCGCGGAGCAGGATTCGAACCTGCGAATAGTTGGGCTGCAGCCAACCGCGTTAACCACTTCGCCATCCGCGCGTCTAATGCGAGGATACTGGGAACATCAGTTCACAACATCCGAGCATATGAATCCAACTCAAAAACGTTATTTAAACTTTGTTTAAAGATTACTTAACCTCTAATCACCCATAATTACTTTTAGGTAAAATAAATGTGTGATTCAAAACATACGGCGGTGGTACTTTAAATGGATTCAATAAACTCCAATAATAAGTATTATTTATTTTAATAGGTTTACTATGTCCATATCCCTTTTTAGAAACATAGATTGACGCTTCCGTAAATCCATCTGTAGGAGGCATAACAAATGGAATTGAACCATTAACAAGTGTTTCATTAGATATTTGCATCGAATATACACGATTATACTTAGAATACGATGGCTCATTAACTTCATTAACATAAAGAGTATAATTTATAACACTACGATTTTTAGTATCTACCACCTTAATATAAATGTAAGCTCCTTCTCTTATAGGCACCTCCCGCCTATCAGGATATGCAACATTCCATGAAGTAATTCCAACAGTTTCTCCCAGATTATACCGACTATCATTATTTGAATCGTTATAAACTCCGTGTGAAACAAATATTTCGTCCAAATTATTTATGCTATCATTATCTGCATCTCCACTTAAAACGGGTATTCCAGAACTCTTAAAAGCAATATAAACATCATATAAAGTATTTCTTTTTCCCGCAGGCCCCTGATTACTGTTTAAATTATCCCATATTTGATTAATTGTAATTTGTATAGAATCATTATCCACACCACCATTAACTTCATTATCTATTTTATCATATAAATCCCATAATATCCCAGTAACTGCAAATTCCTCTCCACTTATACCATTTTTAACTTGATAGTTTCGCTCCATATCTTCCCCAGCAGGAACTCCATTAAACTTTAATAAACTCGGCGCAGAATCCTTTAGTTTTATATCTTTAGTGATTAAAGATACAAAATTCGCAAATCCCTCTCTCCAAGAACCGGCCGATAAGCCATTCCTTATTCCTTCATGACTTCCAATAAAACCAGGACCAGATGGAAGGCGAGCATTATCCCCTCCTATTAAAGAATCAAACATTACATGATGACCGAATTCATGTATATGCATATCTGGAACACCATCCGCATTAGAGGCAGTTCGTGCAACAGGCGAATGTATTTTGGTAATTAAATTATTAAAACTACAATCCCCTGTATTATTAATACAATAAAAGAGTGAGCCTCCGCCAGGTCTATATCCATAAAATTCAACAGGCATATCAAAATCATACTTAAATTTTAAATTATCCTTAAATAAATCTGCAACTTCTTTGAGATTAAAATAAATAAATGACAAATCATCTAATCTGTCTATGCTCTTTGCATTATAACCTTTTGAATCTAAATCGTTTGGTTCTTTAGCATTTATGTCTTTTATAATTTGTGGAGCATTTACTAGAAATGAAGGAGTCCTAAAATTTGTTGCACTATTTGGATCACCCTCCCAATCAAATATAGATATCAAATTCTGTTCATCCTTTAAATCGATTCTTACGCTTACATTAAGTGGTGGGATTGTATTTGTAGGATCAAATGGACTAAAAAAAGAATAACTACCAAGACTATTTGTAAATCCAGTAAAATTACTTTGTGGCAATTGCAATGTTACTTTTACATTTTTCAAAGGATGGAGCTGACCTGCAACATCTTCATCTGCAAATCCATTTAAGTTAATATATCCATCTGTAACAAATCCGCTTAAATTCCCGCATGTAAAGGTACAACGATTCATACTTTCATTCCAGTTAAATGTATTTCCGCATGTATTTCCTATTCCCCTAGCCAGATTATTATTACTTAATATATCATAACGTCCACTTGCACAAATAATATTGTTGCTCAAAAGGATATTATTACCCGTCTGGTATAATATTTGAATTCCATCAGTAAACGAGCCTGCAACATAATTAGAGATAAAAGTGTTATTGTTACCATAGTTGTCAATAATACCCCATTTGTTATTTGCTAAAATATTGCTTATGACCCTTACATTACTACTGTCCACTACAATACCCACATCATTATTTTTCAGATTATTATTCAAAACATAAGCATTATTGCCAAGCGAGCCTACGTGAATACCTATAGAGTTATTTCTTAAATTATTATTTAATATATTTACATACGTAGAGTATGTAACAATTCCGTAAGTAAAATTATTTGAATTACAATTCTTTATTATTCTCCCGCCATATCCATATTGTGCAGCTATTCCACCACCATAACCGCTTCCTGAAATAACATGATTCGCACAATCAAGAGTAATATCTGCATTTCCCCAAAAATCCAGACCATTTGGGGTAGGGAAAGAACAAGCTAAGTCATACCACATCGTCTGGCTTTGATTTAAAAGATCCCCACAATTGCATTTTATACTGCCACCACAAAAAGCAGCAAAAACAAAGTTTAAACTACCCACTAAAAAAAACAAAGAAAAAACAAAGAAAAAAATACTTTTTTTCATAAGCTTCTAAAAAATCAAGAGTATAAATAAATTACTATACTAATTAAAATTGACAAATTTTATACATATTAAACTTTCGCAGTGACTAATGCTCCCGATAGGATTCCTTCAATCTTGTAAAAGTTGAATGGACTGAAGTGACTTGCTCACTTCTGGATGCAAACAAATTCTTCTAAACTAGAATTTGTTGTACAGAAAATCCCTGATTTTCTTGTGTTCAAATTCTTGTACGCTCCCGATAGGATTTGAACCTACGACCCTCGGATGACTTCACTAAATCTAGAAGTCCGATGCTCTATCCAGGCTGAGCTACGGGAGCATATACATCAAAATCAAAACAAAAAATTCCTTTTAAATCTATGCAGATTGGCTTTGCTGATGGTGCTCCAGAATCTTTGAATTAACAACAATCACATCATGAATACTCTGTACAAACTCGTAACGTATCATAATCTTAGGCAAATTAATAGAAGCATTACTATCTACAACAATCATCAAACCATAAATTCTATTATCCACAATCATAACTTCATAAACACGACCTATCTTCATACCATTGTCTGTATAAACCTCGAGTCCTCTGACATGACTTAATAGACCAACACCTTTATTCTTGAAAGGTCCTTTAGCAAAATACCAATAAGTCCCAATCAAAAGAATAATACTAATAATTAGCAAAGCAAATGAAAAACTAAGACGCCTTAAAATAACATCCGTCACTGCAGCAAAGCTTGTAATTGTAGGAGTTCTATCTACAAAAGTCGGTTCAACAAATTCATCATCATCGCAAATATTATTTCTATTATTATCAAGACAACAATCAGGTCCATGTCTTATGTATGGCTCAAGACAAACAATCCCTGGAGGAGTAACAACTATGTTTCCACTAACAGAAGGTTTGTATGTTCTGCCCCCACCACCAGAACTTCCTATTCCCCCATTTCCAGCACCTGTTGCATCAGTAACCAAAAAACTATCAAATGAGATCGGAAGAGAACACGTCTGAACTCCA
>CAYIGE010000010.1:0-15259 GCA_964362835.1 Candidatus Woesearchaeota archaeon | reverse complement strand
GGTTGCTAAAACTGCTTTTTTCGTGCCCAATAAAGGATATGAAACATATAACAAAAATCCACCCAATATAAACAAAATCACTAAGACAATTATCCCTAACTTCAAATATTCTTTATTTTTAAATTTTGAATCCATGTTTCAGAGTCAATTCTCTTTTATCTTCTCTATTAATCTTCTTCTCCATTTCTCAATTCCCCATCCTCCTGCAATAAGAATTATGCCCCCTATAATTGACATAACTGCAAAACCCATTTGTCCTCCAAAGTCCATAATAAATCCTATGTATCTTGTTATGATGTCTAAAGCAAAAAAGGTTATAGCCAAATTAACAATTCTAGCAGACCCATATCTAGTTCCATAACCTATTACTGATAAGATTACAAGGATGAATAACGCATTATCAAAAAGCCACATCGCCCAAAGACCGCCACTTATTGAACCACCACCATAGACATCATAAATATTTCCTGAAACCAAACTTGCTAAACAGATTAGCAAGACATAAAGAAGAACCAAGCCAATAAAACCTAAAACTTCCTTTCCAGAAAGTTTGCCCTTTGCAACAGCCATATAAATTCCCGTAACAGCTAGAGCCAACGCAAAAAAGGATATAATCATCAAGAAAAATAATACATTAGGCATTAATACAAACCCACTAGGCCACAATATAACTAGTAGGCTCTGAAAGCTCAATATATAAGTTAGAAGAAGAATATAGAAAGCACTCCAATATCTATAAACCTCTGAAAATTCGTGATTTTTAGACTTATGTATTTGAGTTAGACCATATAATCCAATTCCCACAGCTAAGTAGATTATAGTTAGAATACCGATGGAAAATTCTCCGCCGAGAATACTTACAAAAGAAAAGTATTGCAAACTTATCCAGACCAGAAATTCTGCTAAAGCAATTACAAGACTTGGAGCTGAATCAAAAGTATAGGTCGCAAGGAAGATTCCAACAACTGATAATAGCAATAACCAAGAATTCGATTGCAATGATGTGCTTAAATTAAAAGTTTGTGCAATAAGAAAAATACTAAGGGTATAAAGTAAAGCACCAAGAACCAAAAGTGAACCACCTATTGTTGCATAATCTCTTATTCTAAACAAAACTCCTGCAGTATAAGCTCCTAAAGTAGCAATTATCAGAATTGTAACTTTCAATGCGGAAGGCATTTCTGACCAGTTTAATGCAATCATCCAAGCAACACCTAAAGCAATAAGTATTGAACCGATAGTTGAAATAATTGCCCCAAAAGAGATGTTTTGTTTAAGCTCAACACTCTCAATAGACTTACTCATAAAACAATCAGCAAATTATTGTTTAAATATCTATCACTTCGCTAATCCCAAAAATTGCATATCATCCGGAGGTAATAAAGTTTCAATAACTTTAATGACTTTTTCAAATTGTTTCCCAGCAATAACATCCTCGTAACTTACTCCGTTTTCTTTCTTGTAATTGCACCAATCACAATATCTTCCATTACAAGCAGACCAATCAGTTTCAGATTCAATCTTCTTTATCAATTCAAGTGTATCTTTCTTTAATTTATCCAGTTCTTCAGGAGTTCTCTCTGAACTAACATCTTTATTGAAATTAAGAAAATGCCATATTAACTTTACTTTGATATCTTTTCCAAAAGTCTCTCTCAAACCAATATCATAAAATGCAAGCTGTCTATCTTTATCAAGGTCTTCTTTTTTCTTCATTGACTGATTTGTCTTATAATCATGCACTTCATAAGTACCGTCATCAGCCATATCCAAACGGTCAATGAACCCCTGAATCTTGTAAATTCCTTCAGAATCCAATGGAAAAATTATTTTGCGTTCAATTGCAAGTACATTCTGTTTAAACGGTTTATTCTTAGTATAATAATCCATCAAAAACCTTATTCCTTTATTATACGCATCTATTTCATCTCCATTTTCAACACGAATATTTTCATCAAATTGATTTGTCCAGTTATCTGTAAAATATTCTATCAATTCATCTACATTCACTTCGCGATGTTTAATCTGATGATAAAGCCACTCAAGAGCTTCATGAACGACACTCCCCAAGAAAAGAGGCATACTCGTAGGCATTGGAGGAACTTTCTTATCAATATATCTCAATTTGTAAAATTCAGGACATGACTCGTAAAGCCATAGTCTTGAATGCGAATATATTTTCTCGTCACTCTTTCCACCTCTTTTAGCACTCATTTTATCATTCCCCTTACCTAACACACAAAAGTATCACATTATAAAAAGATATGGAGGGTTACTAAATTAAATAAAATTATCTTCCAGCAACTCGTCTGCTCATTTTTCTCTTTAAAATTGCCTTTCGTCTTGAACGTCTAACTGTTTTTCTCATACAAACTAAAGTAGAAACTAACTTTTAAACTTATCCTTTAATCAAATTTTTCAAAACTTTAACAAAATAATCTGCATCTTTTACTGTTACATCAACGGGCAAAGATATTCTAAGAGAACTTTTCATATTCTTTGCAGATAAGCCAATAGCTTTCAATGCAGTATCTTCAATATCCTTTTTAGAATCACATGCACTTCCAACAGAAACATAAATCTTCTTATTAGAAAGTTTGTAAAGTAATTCTTCGCAATTTACTCCAGGAAAAGTAATGAATATATTATTACACAATCTATTTTCAGTAGAACCAACTAATTTTCCACCCAAAATTCTTAGTTCATCAATCAAATAATCTCTAACTTTTTTTACGTTTGTCCAATCTTTCTTCAACGAAATTTCAAGCGCCCTAGCAAATCCAACAATCGCAGGCACATTTTCAGTTCCACTTCGTAGTCCTCGCTCTTGTCCACCACCATAAATTAAAGGAGAAAATTTAACACCTTCTTTAACATACAGCAATCCTATTCCTTTAGGACCGCCCATCTTGTGAGCACTAGCGCTAAGTAAGTCAATATTCCAATCATGAACAAGAATTTTCATTTTTCCAAAACTCTGCGCAGCATCTGTATGAAACAAAACTCTTTTGCGCTTGCATATATCTCCAATCTTCTTCAAATCTTGAATCGTTCCAAAAATATTATTTGCATGTATTACACTTACAAACAGAGTTTTAGAATCAATATTCTTTTCAATAAAATTAGTGTCTACAAAACCTTCGGAGTTCACAGGAATTTCAACTATTTGATAACCCCAATTTCTAAATAGATTAGCTGTTTCTCTAACAGAAGGATGTTCAATACTGCTAATTAAAATCTTTTTTCTATCTGAATTAGTATGCGCTAAACCACTGAAAATCCAATTATTAGATTCTGTAGTCCCAGATGTAAAATATATCTCGTGAGACTTACACCCAAGAACTCGGGCAATATTTTCTCTAGCATGAACAAGCATCTTTTCTGCTTCATTCCCAAGAGCATGTGCAGAGCTAGGATTTCCATATCTAGAAAGCATAGCTTCATTCATAACCTTAACAACTTCATCATAGACTTTAGTAGTAGCCGAAGCATCAAAGCATAATTCCTTAACCATTATAATTTATGAAAGACAAGACTTTTAATCTTAACTCTCTAGCATAAAATATGAAACTAATATCTTGGAATGTAAATGGAATTCGTTCTGTTCTTGGAAAAGGATTTCTAAAGTCTATTGAACACGAAAATCCAGACATATTATGTTTGCAGGAGATAAAAGCCCATCCAGACCAAGTAGACAAAATGCTTGACTCTTATGAAAATCACATATGGAACTCTGCAGAGAAGAAGGGATATTCAGGAACAGCTATATTCAGTAAAATAAAACCCCTTTCAGTTAAATTAGGAAAAGAAGTTCTAGGAGATAACGAAGGTAGAGTCATAATAGCAGAATTCCCGCATTTCTATTTAGTTAATGTTTATACTCCAAACTCTCAACGCGGTTTGACAAGACTTAAACACAGACTTGAGTGGGATAAAAAATTCTTTGAAACTTTAAAGAATTTAGAAAAACAAAAACCAGTAATCTTCTGCGGAGACTTAAACGTCGCACATGAAGAAATAGATATTGCGAGACCAAAAGCGAATGTAAACAACGCAGGATTCACCCCACAAGAAAGAGCAAGCTTTAGTGAATACATCAAACATGGATTCATAGATTCATTCAGGCTTTTCCACAAAGACAAAAGAGACCAATACACTTGGTGGAGTTATATGCACAATGCTAGAGAAAAAAACATAGGCTGGAGAATAGATTATTTCTGTGTCTCTAGCACCCTAAAAAATAAGATACAAAAAGCAGAAATACTCAAAGACGTTCATGGCAGTGACCATTGCCCAGTTGAGCTGGTTTTGAATTTCTGATATTTATGTTACTTAGTCTTATATGTGATTTAGTCGCATAATATTATATGACTTAGTAACATAAAGTTTATATACTAAGTCACATGTAATAATATATGAAAATAGAGAATCATCTAGAATCATTCAATGAACACAAAGAAACCATATTTGATTGGGCAGTAAAAGTGAAGGGTATAAAAAACTCTCAAAGAGTCATAGGACTTCATGCTTCAAGAGCAATTATAGATTTGTTATCAATATATCTCATAAAAAGAAATCTAATAAGCACGGGGATGAAAATTAATCATAGATGGTTCAAATCAGAAAAAGTCAATGAAAATCTTCCAGAATTTGAAAAGAAAGAAGAAATATGTAGTCAGATAACAAAACTTGAACTTTTGTGCGAGGATTTAACATATGGCGCACCAAAAACAGAAGAAAAAATAAATGAAGCACTCGAACTTTTCAATAAATTAGAAGGTGAATTAAATGAATAAAAATAAACTGGTCTCTTATTCTATGAATTTTGCTTCATTTTTAGTAGACAGGCTAGCAGTTGATAATATAATCCTATTCGGTTCAGTTGCAAATAACACATTCGATAAAGAATCAGACATAGATTTATTCATAGAAACTAATAAAGATAATGAAAAAGTAATAAAAAATATATTATATTTATACAAAAAAACAGATGAATATAAAAAATTTAAGATCTCAGGGATTAAAAATGAATTATCTCTGAAAATAGGCAGTTTAAAAGAGTGGAAAGGATTAGAATCAAGTATAACGTCGGACGGGATTGTTTTATATGGTCATTTTCAAGGCCAACCAAGCAAATTAGTGCATAAAAGATTATTTATGTTAAATCTAAATAAAATAGACAGAAAAACAAAAATAATGGTATGGAGAAAGCTTTATGGATATAAGCAAAAAGTAGGAAGTAAAATATACAATTCTTTAGGATTAATCGATAAAAAGCTTGGTAGGGGGGCTTTCATAGTCAATATAGAAAATAGTCAAAAAGTAATAGATTTTTTAAAACAAAACAAAATCAATTATTCATTCTTTGACACTTGGACAGAATAATAGCCCCTACTCCTTAACATCACAGCCAGAAATAGAAATTAACTCTCCCAAGTCCTTTAAACCATAATGCGTTTGTGTTCCAATTTTCCAGGCAGGAACGCCCCCCGTAGGACATTCCTCAACAGAAACACAATTAATTACATTTATTATTTTAGAAGCCCCTTTTCCGAGAAGTTCAAGCTGTTTATCACAATCAGGACAATTAGATGAAGAATAAAAAATAGCTTCTTTATTATTCAAGCAAACAGCAAGATTCATTTTTTCATTATCTCCTAAAACATAACCTGTAGTCTTTGAAAACCAGTCGCTAAAAAAATACAATCCTACCAAAACAAATACAAGAACAGCAAAAGTTAATACAGTCTTATAAAATTGCTCCATGAAACGAACAGGTAATACTCCTATAAAAAGATTTATAATGGCGGTATTGTAAATATTAATATGGTTTTTGGATGGGCAATAGGGATAGCATTAGCAGTAATAGTAATAATGTTTATTTATTATTACAATCGTTTAGTTAGCTTAAGCAATCAAATAGATAATTCTCTTTCACAAATAGACGTTCAACTCAAGAAAAGAGCGGATCTAGTCCCAAACCTATTAGCTTCAGTTAAAGGGTATATGAAGCACGAGCGTGCCGCCATATCCGAAGTCACAAACGCAAGAAAAGCTTTAGTCGGAGCAACAACTATGGAAAGCAAAGTCAAAGCTGGAAGTCAATTAGAAAGTGCTCTGAAATCAATATTTGCTATAGCAGAAAACTATCCTCAATTAAGAGCAAATGAAAACTTCTTGCAATTACAACAAGAATTGACATCAATAGAAGAAAAAGTAGCTTATGCCCGTCAGTTTTACAATGATGGAATATTATCCTATAACAACGCATGCACAACATTCCCTGGAAAGATATTTGCAGGCATCTACAACAGGCATGAAAAAACATTCCTTAAAATCACAGCAGAAGAAAGAGCAGTTCCTAAGGTAAGTTTCTAAAAGTTTAAATACGCCAAAATCTTAGAAATCCAGATGATAAAAGGTATTCTCGTGTTTAGCATAATCACATTAGTCATTCTTTCAACCTTTGCCCTAGCTGCTGGTTCGTCTTCAGGAGGCTCCCCAAGTAACAAGACAAGAGATTCAGTAAATAAGTCAGTAGCAATAAAAACATGTGAAGATAAAGACGGTGTAAGCGACAGAATAAAATGCAGATTTGAAAATAAGGGAATAGCTGAAAAAGAATCTGATGGTGTAGAAGAAGAAGCTTGCAGAGACAGAGATGGTGTCAAAAAAGAAGCATGTAAGCAATTATACAAAAGATCAGCGCATTGTTATAATGCTACAGGTGATGCCATTACAAAGAAAAGATGTTTCTTAAAAGAATCTGGAATAGAACTCAATAAAGGCGGAACATTTAGAGCAGCTCCAGATGGTACTAAAAGAAATTATGTAATCCTTTTACTATATGACCTTCAAGAAAGAATAGAAGCAATGCAAGAATCAGGAAAAATAACCGTAGAACAGGCAACAAGTCTAGTAACTAAAATAGTGGAGATAAAAAGATTAATATTATCCGAAGCAAAGCGTTCAGACATAGTTCCAAAAATACAAGAATTCAAGAAAGAATATCGTTCAGTAATATCAAGTGTTAAAAACAACAATCAAAGAGGTACTAACGTTACAAACGTTACTAACAGCACATGAAAATATTAATCGGGATAATAGTAGCAGTCGTTCTTATCGGAGGTTTAGTCTGGTTCTTTTCATCAGACACAACTCCAGTTAATGAAGAACAACAAAACCAAGTTACAGACCAATTATCAGAAAGCGGCGGCAGAGTAATAGACACAGATGATAAGGTGTTTGAAGAAATAGACGACGCAATGAACAGCTTAGAATAAGTTAACTACAAGCCTTTATATAATTTAAATCAGACCTCATATTATGGCAGAAAGACTATTTTTTCAAGACGAAATTCAAAAAAACAAATTAAAATCTATAGCTTTAATGCTCTTCATGATTTTAATCTTAATAGGCATAGGATACGTAGTTTCAATGCTATTTGACCCCTCATATTTCTTTTTTATAATGATTCTCTCAATTATAATCTCATTAAGCTACACTTTAATAAGCTATTACAACGCCGATAAAATTGCATTAGCTTCAGTAAATGCCAAACCTGCGTCATCAACACATCACAGGGCGTTCATAGCCGCAGCAGAAAACATGTCTTTAGCATCAGGTTTGCCGATGCCAAAACTCTACGTAATGAATTCGCCACAAATTAACGCGTTTGCTTCAGGAAGAAACCCAAAAAATGCAGTAATGTGTGTCACAACAGGAGCTTTAGAAAAATTAACAAGACAAGAGTTAGAAGGAGTCATAGCTCATGAAATGTCTCACATAGCAAACTATGACATAAGGTTCATGACATTCACAGCAATAGTAATAGGAATGATTTCAATAGTTGCAGAATTATTTTTAAGAAGTTTATGGTTTTCAAGCTCTGGCAGTAGCAATGAAAGAGGAAAATCTCACGCCGTTTTAATTATCGTCGGAATTGCATTAGCAATAATCGCTCCGCTATTATCAAGACTAGTCTCGCTAGCAATATCAAGAAGGCGAGAATTCGGTGCAGATGCAACTGGCGTTAAACTAACACGTTATCCCCCAGGATTAGCGTCCGCATTAAAAAAAATAAAAAACGAGCACGTCACAGCAGAAGACAAACATCGTTTTCCAAAGGCAGTGGCACCGTTGTTTATCTCAGACCCATTCAAAAAGAAATTTAGCAGTATGTTCCAAACACATCCGAATATAGACGATAGAATATCAAAATTGGAAAGAATGTAAATCAAAAAAACCTTGTAGTTGGTTTTTTGGATGCTCAAAGTGTTACGATTTAATACAAACACTTTGACATAATAGAAAGTATTATAAACTATCAACACTACAATATAGTATGAGTGATTATTCAAACAGTAATAAAGAGAATTTTTCTATTAAGATAATTACTTCTAAGGCTTCTAACTTTAATTAGTGCCTCTGATTTCTAAACAACTTTCTATACCCAAATGAGCGACACTATTAACCAACCAAGTAATGAATATCAAAAAGCGAAGTTGAATAAGCAGAGATGTGTTCGTTTAATAAGAAAATCAAGCATTCCAGTCATACTCCGAGCTCAAACCGAACAATTTATTTCAAGAAACGTACTTCCTGATTGCGGAAGAGTGCCTCCAAATTGTCTAAAGGCGTTCATGATAAAAACCGCACAGAAAATGGGGCTCAAAAATCTAATTCCTAACATAAAAAGCTTATTTAAATCTAAAATCGGTTACAATGGCTACTTTCTAGATGGCGGGAAGTTGTTCCGCGTTGAGTTGAGCGATGACTTCAGATAGCTTGCCCAAATCTGTAAGAGCATAATCTGGTTTTTTCTTTAATATATCTGCCCTAGACGACCAAGCAGACTTCCCAGCAATTATAACGCTATAACATCCAACATCTCTCGCAACATCAACATCAACATCCTTGTCACCAACATAAATAATCTCTTCTGGTAAAAGCCCATATTTTCTATGAAGAGAGTCAATCATTATCACTTTATTTTCAAATTTATCAGCTCCATAAACTCCTTCAAAAAAGTTCGCTTTAAGAAAATCAAGAGACTTCTCTATGAAAGAAGTCTGGTTATTAGAAACAATAACCTTTCTGATATTAAGAGATTTAAGAGTCATTAAATTCTTACAAGGCTTTATTTTATGATACTCTTCCATGAAATCATCTACAATTGCAGAATGCACGCTTCTAACTAGTTTAGAAGGAACTCCGGCAAGTGAAACATAATCCCAAAGAGGAACATTTCCAAAAAATTTAACCATGTTTTTAGTAAGAGATATCTCAAAAGATAAGAGATGTTTGGAGACAATACGTAAAAGCAATTCTCTAGTATCTGCAAGAGTACCATCAAAATCAAAAACAATTAATCGGATTCCAGGTTCCTCTCTGCCTGAAATAAGTCTTCTAAACAAGTAACTCATGTTTTATTTATTCCTATCGGAAAATCTCTTGATAAAGTCTCTGCTCGGAGAACGATCTACAACTTTAATGACTTCCCATATTCCGGGAAAAGACGATTTCTCCGTCTTAACAGTACTTATCAACTTACGACGTATAGATTCAGACACAAAGAGTTTCATTTTAGATGATTGAGCCATTCTTTTTGCAAAACTTATCAAATTCCCCGTACTTGTAAAATGAAATTTATTATTCTCTATTTCACTTATTATTTCACCATCACTAATGCCTATTCCGAAGAACATTCCATCCCTATGACCATGAGCATATTCCAAGAACAATGCCTGAATACGTCTTCCAACATTAACCGCCGAAGACTCGTTATCTGAATTGCTAGTCAATCTAGGAGAGAACAAGACTATCCTATACTCTCCATCAACATAAATCCTAGCACCAGATTCTTTAGCAATGGACAATGCGTGGTCTAATAAAGGCGCGACATTCGGACCTCCACTAACATATAAAGCGATAGCGACAGCACGCTCCCTAATTCCCTGACTGCTTTCAAACAAATTTGGAGTAGATATTTTAGGCTGGAAATCAACCGAAGGAGTTTTAGTTTGAGGTACAACATTTTGAGTAACAAATGATTTATTATTAGCGTTCATAAAATCTATTTGAGAGTTTTTAGAAAATGAAGAAAAATCAAATTTAGATGCTTTGTTCACGGATAAATCAAGATTTTCTTTCTTTTCAAAGACATTAGAGGTGCTAGGAGCAGGACCTACAAAATTACTAACTGGTTTAGCAGCCATAACGCTTGAAGCCATAGGTCCAGGATGTTTTTGCATTCTCAATCTTACCTGAACTAAAATAAGAACAAGCACAAAAAGAATAGCAATCAACCACCAAATCAAAGGATTTGTAATTGTTCCTAACAAATCCTCACGCAAATCAGTAACTTTTACAGCGTTTCCCGTTAGAAAAGTACTGCCAAGATCCTCTGACTGCTCTCCTTGAGATACAAATATAGAGTAATCTCCATCAGGAGCATGAAGAGTGAATTTCTTCGTTTCGCCCACATCAAGCTCAACTTGTCTTATCTCAACTTGCGAGCCAATAGTTATTTCAAGGGGTCCGCTAAAATGAGTGTTTCCGATATTAGTAACAAACAAAGTATCATTTATCAGACTAGTCTGCACTTTCTGAATTTCAGCCAAATAAAATAACTTTCTTTCAGATTTCCCATCAACAGTCGTTTCTATATTCCAATAACCCGGAGTATTATTAATGAAGAAATTCAAAATTTGAGGTTCATTAGATTTAATAATCTTTTTTACATATGGAAGACCCTTAGGATCATTAATCACAATACTAACATCTCTGTTTATAGTATCTCCCGCCTGATCAATTGTATCAATTCTAAAAACTAAATCCTCCCCAGGATTAACATTCTCATCAATAACTACAATTTTAAAATCTTTCAAAACTTGGGAAACAGAAAAAATATCAGTAAAAGAGCCAAAATTTATTTTTCTAGAAGCGTAATCAGTATTGTGAATCTCCATAGAAATATTATGCTTTCCCGACTTTGAGTCAGTGGGAAGCATCAAACTTATATTAAAAACACCTTCAACAACAGTTGCCGATTTATATAAATTCAGAGAGTTAACAAAAACTTCTGCAAAACCATTGAGAGGAACACCACTTTCTTTTATTGCAGTACCCCCAATAGAAAGATACTTTCCGGGAGCTAATTCATCAAAATCTAATTCGGCATCAACATTTATTTTTTTAGAAAGCATAAATGAATTGCTGTTCATAGACTCTCCAACATAACTTGCTTTCAAAGAACATGAGCTTGTAATATTATTTAATAAGGGATTTAATACCTGCGTAGCAACAGGAACGGGTTTTTCAACATTTGCAGGCAAATCAAAAAAGCTATTGAATATATTAATTGTAATATTTCCACATTTCAAATCAACAGTATAATGCCCGCTTGTTGTAACTGACGGAACTATTTTTGTCTGAACATTTAGCTGGTCACCATAATTATAAATTTCCTTCAGTGGCTCAATAAATATGCTTGATGAACCTAAAGGTAAAAACAAAACTAACAAAATAATCATCACCTTTAAACGCATAAACCACAGTATGATACAAGATATATAAACATTATCAAAAAAACAATATTCTTTGTTTCATCAAGAACAGATGTTTACTGTTGTTTTCTCTCTAAACTAACAGCGTAATCAAGTAAACGCCCCCGATTTGAATCCATGCGAGTTTTAACTCCACCCATCCCTCGGGTTCTCGCAGTTTGATATTCCTTCCTGTTAATATACTCATCTGCAGCTTTTCGTATTTCTCCACGATTAAGTAAAGCACGCATCTTCGGGCTGTCTCCTAAATCTCCCCTATAAGCCATATCCACAAGAGTAGCCTGAACTGAAATTGTAAACTCGTTAAATTTAGGAATCAATTTCTTTGCGCGAGCAACATAGTCTCTCAAATCCTCTGCAAACAAGACATTTATTTGAGGGTCAGTTAAAGAAGCCTTACCTGAATAAACAGCATCATAATTAACTTCAGGAAGAACACGTCTAAATGTTTCTCTAGAGTCTCCTCTATCCATATAATGTCCTATCCCTGCTGTTGGTTCAGGTTTTCCATCATTTGGATTAGGGTCATAAACCTTTGCTCTACGCCCTTCAAATCCGGCAATATAATCTGCAAATATTTTAAGTTTTTCAGTTTCAGAAAGCAGAGTTCTTGATTGAGGTCTTGAATCTGTTTGATTATTTTCTCTAGAAATGAATACATCCAATGACTCTGCAGATACAGAAGACCTAGTCTCCTGCGGTTCAATTACCTGCGGAGAGCTTCTTCCACTAAAATAAGCTGCACATTGTAACAAAGCAGCAGCTGAAACAGCAAATAAAATGCCTCCCTTAAGAGTTTGACGTCTTTGATTATCCATAATATCCCTTAGGTGTTGCCTTTTTAAACCTTACGAGTAGTGTCATAAATTAGTAGTTACAATATCGCATCTCTTTTACTTCTAAGATACATAATCAAATTTCTTAAATTTGAGGCATTCCCTTGTAGTCTATCCATAAGGTCATCAACCTGTCCATCTTTTTCTTGCTTTAACCGTTTAACACCATCTAATCCAACCAATTTCAAAAGCGTTTGTTTTTTAGAATCTTGATTTACTGGCTTACCCATCTCCTCAAATGTTCCTTTAACATCCCTTACATCATCAATAATTTGATAAGAAACACCCGCAGCAACACCTATAGACTCCAAATTATCAATATCCATTTTAGAGGCATTTCCCAAAATTCCTGCGCAAGCAAGAGCAGCTCCAATCAAAGCACCAGATTTTTGTTCGTACATTCTAATAACTTTTTCAGGAGTATCCAAATCTCTCTGAAGAACATCTTTTTCTTGACCATAAACCATTTTTTTCCCAGTCCCACTAGCCATACGATTAATGTCGTTTCTCTGTTGGTGAGAAATACGAGTATTTTCAATCACTTCTTGAGCAATTTCCCTCAAATAATCTTGAACAAGAATAGCAATATTCGGTCCATACTTCACATGGCATGAAGGTCTTCCTCGTCTAATCTCTGAATTATCCATTATATCATCTGCAATCAAACTCTCTACATGTACGAGTTCAATAGCAGTTCCTATACGCAACGACTTACGAACAGGAACAGAATAATCCTCTGCAGTAGCCATTAACAATAATGGCCTATAAAGTCCAGATGAATCGTTTAAAGACATATATTTACAGGCCTCTATTACCACAGAATCTTTTTCAGAATCATCCTTAAGAATATCTGAAATAAAACGTCTAATATCTTTTTTCCTATTCTCCAATAAAGCTAATTCTTCTAATTCCATATAACGAAAGCAAAATAGTACTTCTTAAACTTTCTCATTCAAAAACACATCAATTTTAAATAGCTAATAATCATTCAGAGTACATGAAAATACTAACACTACATTGCGATTACATAAGATTCAAAGCTCTAAAAAAAGCCCTAAAAGACGCTGATGAGCTCTCGGCAAGCGAGAAAGAAGAAAAAGAAGTCAAAGAATGTTTAGTAGTATTAACATCTATAGAAGCAGGAGACACAGAAAAAACAGTCTCTCAATTAGTAGAAGCAGTTGAGAAAACAGCAAAAGATGTCAAAACAAACAATATTGTGCTATATCCTTACGCCCATTTATCTTCAAACTTAGCAAAACCACAATTAGCACTAGAACTCTTGAAAGAAGCTGAATCTCAATTAAAAAAGATTTTCAAGCACGTAACAAGAGCACCATTTGGTTATTACAAAGAATTTGAATTCAAGTGTAAAGGCCATCCTTTAGCAGAATTAAGTAAAGAATTTCGAGGAGAAGGAGTCACAGTTACTTCCAAAAAAGGTCATGGCGAAGGAGAAAGTGCTGTCAACTCAAATGAAATCTCTCAACTAGTCAAAAAACTTTCCAGAGTTAATATGCACGCTACAAGAGGAAAAAATGATTTGAAGAGCAATGTGGAAATTGGAAGAGAACTTGATTTGTATATTGTTAATGAAGTTGTAGGGCAAGGCCTGCCTCTGTTAACACATTATGGAGCAACAATAAAAAGAGAAATAGAGCGATTTGCAATAGATGAAGAATTAAAGAGGGGATACCTTCACACTTCAACCCCGGTAATGGCTAAGAGTGATTTGTATAAAGTTTCTGGACATTGGCAACATTACAAAGATTCTATGTTTTGCATTCAATCTGGAGACGATACTCTTGCCTTAAGACCTATGACTTGTCCATTCCATTTTATTATTTACAAGAGCAAGCCAAGAAGTTACAAAGAACTTCCATTAAAATACGCAGAAATGGCAAACCTATTCAGAAATGAGCAATCCGGAGAACTTAGAGGATTAACAAGAGTGAGACAATTCACATTAGCAGATGCCCACATAGTTTGTAGAAAAGAACAGATAGAACAGCAATTTGAAGAAGTTATGGACTTGCTAGAATACACAATGAAACATTTGGGTATAAAGGATATTGTGTACAGGTTCTCTAAATGGAATCCTAAAGACAAAAAGAAATACATTGACAATCCTAAAGCCTGGGAAGAATCGCAGAAATTAATGAAAAAGATACTTGATAAACTTAAAGTAAAATATGTTGAAGCAGAAGGGGAAGCAGCTTTCTATGGACCTAAATTAGATTTACAATATACTGACGTCTATGGAAAAGAAGACACTTTACTAACGATACAAATAGATTTTGCTCTTCCTGAAAGATATGACATGACTTACACTGATGAAGATGGAAAAGAAGTCAGACCAATGGTTATACACCGCTCATCAACAGGAGCAACAGAAAGAGTAATGGCCTATATTCTGGAGAAGACCCAAGGAGCATTACCATTATGGCTTTCCCCGAGGCAGGTAAGAATTATATCATTCACAGACAGAAATAACAAAGCAACAGAAAAACTAGCCGTAGAACTAAAAAAACACTTTCCTCTATTAAGAATTGATACAGACACTCGTTCAGACACAGTTCAGTCTAAAATCAGAAATGCAGAAATGCTCAAAATTAATTTCACATTAGTTGTAGGCGACAAAGAAGAAGAAAATAATACTCTGGCAATAAGACCAAGAGGACAAAAACCCAAATTCGGAATAAAGAAAGAAACATTCATTGAACAATTAAAGAAAGAACTTGAATCAAGATTATAATAAACAAACCCAATATTTTAGAGATCTATAACCTAGACCTTTATCAAGGGGATAAAAGTATAAAGTTCTATTATCTGGCAAAATAAAACCTCTGCACGAAA
>CAYIGE010000009.1:0-15472 GCA_964362835.1 Candidatus Woesearchaeota archaeon | reverse complement strand
GACGCTCTTCCGATCTAAAAACAAGAAAACCTCAGAAGAAAGACTTAAACACGGATTTACAATGGTTTTCAGAATCTCTAGGATTATTCTCTCAAAGAGATAAAGAACGTTCATGCTTCCGAATTTTTGTGGAATTAGTCAAATCGGCAAGAAGAAAACAACTATTGAGTTCAGACGAATTAGCGTTAAGAACAAATCTGACAAGAGGAACAATAATCCATCATGTTTCCCACTTAATCGAATCAGGTCTAGTCGCGCAATACGAAAACAAATATATGCTAAGAGTAGAAAACCTTGAAACTCTAATGGAAGAATTGCAAAGAGACCTGCAAAGAGTTTTCGAAGACCTTAAAACAATGGCTCAAGAATTAGATGACCAATTAGGACTCATAAAGAGAGACAAGAAATCTTCTAAAGTAATCTCGGATTAAAACTAATTTCTAAGGCAATTAATCAATGACTCTTAACATGAATACTATTTGTCAAAACTGAATCATTATCTTCAATCTTCAAATCCTGTTTTGTCAGAAACCACGCAAATTTTAAGAAATTCTTTGATATTGGGCTGTCCATATTAAGTTTATACATATCTGACTTTCCAACCCTTCTCGTCTTAATAATTACTCCTTTGTTCAAAAAATCCTGAAAAAATATTAGTAGAGAATTATAGCTAATGTTAGATTCTCTAGCAATATCTGTCATGTTAAAATCAAAAAAATAGTTTCCAATTAAAAAATTCAAAAATCTTGTTCTAGGAGCATCTCCAAAATAATCTATAAAGGCAGATTCGTTCTTTTCATCCATGTAAAACCACAAAAAAGTAAAGTTTATAAATGTTTCTATAATTAAGATTTAAACTATCAGATAGAGAAACATTTAAATATATCTTTTCTCTAAAAATAAGTGGAAAAAGAGAAAGCTCAATTGATGTTTAAGCTAGCATTTTCAAAAAAGAATTGGGGTGCAAAATATGATAGATTAGAGCATTTTAAGAGATTTAATAATTTAAACAACCATGTAAAAGAGTTGCATAATATAGGATGGTTACTAATCACAAAAAAGCCAAATTATACGGGAATTTCTCTAAACACCAAATACAAAAAGGAGATTATAGAATTCATTGAAACTCACCTGCCGGAATTAAGAGGATGGTTAAAATAAAGAAAATCAGATTAATTTCCAATAATTATCAATCAATTTTCCCCCATCCAGGCGGTGGATTGCTGTTTTTAGGAGGATATTTTCTTCCAGGGGGGTATATAGGAATATTCACAGGACAAGAGCTTAACAATATCCCTTGATCAAGTTTCAAATAACCTCTAGCATTATTATACCAAGGCAAACCAGCTTTAGGCAGAATGTCTTTATTAGCAACAGGTATTGGTCTAGGGGCATCGCACCATCCATCGGCAGGACTACTATCAACACAACCAGGGCTGTAATCATCCCAATAATTTCTTTCCCAGCCTAATGAATCAACATCAAAAGCAAGAAGAGGGCTAATAGCAAAATCATTCTCAAAAATCTTTCTAGGAGAACTACTAAACACCCCATTATAAATATTGAATAAAGGATGATTGGCCATATATGAAGAATCAACCGCAAGAGCATGACCATTGGTTCCACTAAAGTTAAAGTAAACCCCTCCTATTTTATTATACTCAAGAATATTATATTTTGAAAGGACTAAATAAATTAAGTCTTCTTTTAATGAAGAAATATCGCTTCCTGTAACCCTTACCCCGTAATCTTTATTACTGATAAAATCATTACAATACAAATAAGCAATAGAATGTCTAGAATCATAATTATTCTCACCAGAAGCGGAGCCATTAAGAAATACCCCGCTATTTCCATTAGAGGAAATAATATTCTGATAGTAAGAACCACCTACGCCTATATTAGTACTAAACTTTATTGGTAGGGGATCTTTTATATTATATAAAACTCCCGACTCTCTATTGTTTCTTATTCTATTAGCAGAAACGCTATACAATGTAGAAAGGTACTTAGGGTCATAAACACAAGACCCCTCAGAATTAGGAGTATAATTACTATCTATTGTCACTTCAATCCCATTTTTATTTCCTTCAATAACATTCCAGAAGATATAACTTATTGAAGAAAGAGCTAAGTTTTCTCTACGAATTGTACCTGCAGTATGAGCACAAATTATCTCCCTTCCAGTTGGACCCTGAGTTTTCTTAGTATGTATCTTTATTCCAGCTAAAGAGTTATTTGTTATGTTATTTCTACCAACAGAGTAATTGCTAGGTGAAGCTTGAGGCCAATAATCAGTAGTGACTTTGACAAAAAAGTCCGTATTTTTTATACCATTTTCTAAGTTGTTATTTATTTGATTTCCATCAAAAATTATGATATTATTTTCTCTTTGCACATCATCAGGTTGTCTATAATATTTTTCAGCATCTACATGAATTCCATTATTATTATTCGCAGAAGCTGTTGCATTAAAAATTCTGACATCATTAGGGAAATACTTAGGATAGGCATCAGGATTTACCCTATATCTCAATGGATCCTTATAATTAGCAACAATATAGATACCATTTCCAGCAAGATTATTACTATAATTTCCATCAATAACATCCGTTTGATTAGTATTCTCATTTATTTGGAGACCATTTCCTATGTTCTCTGTTGAACTGATATTCTTTAGCAAAATAGTAGATAATTTTCCAGGGTTAGAAACTCCAACTTGACCAACAAGGGAAATACCGCTTCCAAGGAACCTCTTAAATGCACACTCTTCAACAGTTATGTTTAAAAAAGAACCATTTATCTCAAGACCATTACCTATAACTCTAAAAGCACCATCAAAAATAGCTCCGGACATACATTTCAGATTAACATTGCTTGCTCCAATACCGATCCCATAATTATAATTTCCAGGACAAATAACTGCAGACTGCATAATTAACTGTGGATAAGCAGGCGGATTAATACAAGAAGGAGGAACAGCCACATTCCTAACAGCCTTACTAGGCGCAAGAGAAACATCAAGAAGTCCAAATTCATAAATAAAAAATATTACAAGCAAAGACAAAACAACAAAAACAATCGACACCAATTGGCTCTTACCCATCAATCAATACACTAAAAATCATATATATATATTGCGTTCGCAAAAATCAATACGGAGACCTAACTTTTAACTCTTTAATCTTTTCAAAATCTTTCAAATTCTTTGTTAAAAGAGGCACATAATTAACAATTGCCGTAGCCGCAATAACCGAATCAGGCAAGTCAGTTCCATATATGCGAGATATATCCCCAGCTTTTAAAGCGATAGCATTATCAACTTCGACTTTAGTAAAACTATTAAGCATATTAAGTACAATCGTTCTAACATTATTTTCATTACAACTCTTTCCAGCAATTAATTCAGTCTCCGTCAGAGCAGAAAACATCACAGGAGATTTAGAGTTAGATAAATTACGAAAAAATTCAACTGCAGGCGTATAACTGCGCAAATAATCTACAAAAATACTTGAATCAATAACTACCAGTCCAATCTTTTCTGTCTCCTTTTCCATGACTGTCTTATTCTCTTCTGATATTCTGCGCCAGTTTCTTTAATCCCTTTCCAAATACCTGCCGCAGCCATAATATGATCTTCTGTGGACTTAATAATAGTTATTTTACCCTCTTCAACCGTAAGCATTACCTCATCTCCTTCCTTAAGTCCGACTATCTTTCTCACATCTTTAGGTAAAGTTATTTGATAGTTTCTAGTTATTTTTGATATTCCCATATTATTACTAAATTAATTTAGCTATTTTTACTAGAAACACCTAGTATTTAAAAGTTTGCAAATCTCAAGCACCAATATCTTATTTTTTACAAAACCACAATCTTTAGATATTAGCATATTCACATAAACTCTATCATGAACGTACTCAATACTAAGAAAAACAAAACAGGCACTGCTCTAAAATCTTGTTTGGGACTTATCAAAGAAGATAAAGAAGCTAAATCGGTAAAAGAAACATTGAAAAAAGAATGGAAAAAATTTAGCAATAAATACCAATCAAAGAATCTTAAGCACTAACAGCTTTCTGACCACCAATCAAAATATCTGCAACTTTCTTATCCAATAAAACTGATTGACCTTTTTTAAATGGTCCAACAGACTCACCATCCATATTAACAAATGATTCTATATCTTCCATAATAAGCAAAGAAATCTCATTTTTTCCAGAAGCCTCATTAATCAAAAGCATTGAAATCAATTTATCAGTTTGCTCAACAGAAGAAAGCAAAGAATCAAATAAATCTTTCTCAAATGGAAGCATATTCTCAAAATCCTTTTTCAAAACGCTAGTTTCATTAGCCAAAAAAACTAAATTAAGAATTTTCTTCTTTCTTCTAAGAATTAACTCTTTAAACAAAACCATAGAATTCTCGTATTGTTTCTTATCCCTAACTATCTCTTCAGAAAAAAAATCTCCATTACTAGTTATAGTTTTCTTATTCTCGTAGATAAGTTCCGAAAAACTTTTCACAAAATCTAGAGGTATTTTCTGCAAAGAATCATTCATCTTCTCTTTTCTTAAAATCTCATACAACTCTTCATACTTCAACATTCATAAAAAACCCTAGCCCATTTTATAAATATGATGTCAGTGAGAAAGTAAAGTTTTAGCAAGCAATTGTCTTCCCATAAAAGCCCTACCACTCAAACCATCTCGTTCTGTAAATCTCTTTGGAGAGTCTTTAACCGAGTTAGACCAATAAAACAAAACAGGCACAGGAGCAGAAGTATGACTTTTAGCCCGACAAGAAGTAGCGTGATCTGCAGTAACTAACAAATCAAAACCCTCTAGTCCTCGCAAATACCCAAAAAACTCTCTATCTATCATTTCTATAAATTTAACTTTCTGCAGAGGTTTGTTATCATGACCAGGCAAATCGGTTTCCTTAAAATGAACATAAAAGTAATCCACTAAATCCTTACTTTTTTCAATCATCTCAATTGCCTTCTTTATTGCAATACTCAATACTTTCTCAACATGCTCATAGAAATCAATCGAATCCATTGGAGGATAAACAAAAGAAAAAGACCTCATCTCAAAAGTCTTAATCACTCCAAGTTCTAATGGCATATATCCCAAACCAATCCAAGAACCTTTCAATTTTTTATGAGCAAGCAGAGCAATTCCAGGATCACGACACAAAATAAAATTCGCAGGATAAAATCCCTTCTTCTGACGAGCGATGTTCACGCCATGATTCTCCAAAACAACATAACTCTTTTTAATAAAAGTATTCAATAAATCTGCAGACAAAATAGCCTTGCTACTATCATCTAAAGGTTTAGACCATAAAACATTGCTCGTCTCTCCTTCAACAGACAACCCAGATTCATAAGAAGGATCTACATTAGAAATATTAGCGGAAAGAACACCTCTAAAAACAAGAACAGCCCTATGAGCAATAGTAGGAATCAACTCAAACTTGAAAGGAAGTTTAACTTTAGTATTGACTGCCTGTGCAAGTTCATGAGCTTCTTTATTAGTTAAAGTCCTACCTGCACGCCTATCAATAATTTTCAAGCTGCTAAGGTTTTCAACAGTAGAAAAATTACATCTAAAAGCTAAATCCCCATCATTCAAATGAACTCCGGCGCCAACAGCCTCCAAAAGTCCGCGAGGATAATTCCTAAAATCTGCCCCGAATAAAGAAACAAGTCCACTTGAAGACTGTGGAGCTATTCCTTCAGCTATAGGAAAACAATAATCCACAGACGCTTTAGAACTAAAAAAATCTAAATTAGGAGTCTTTGCAAATTCAAGAGGAGTCTTATCTTTAAGTTGAGAACAAGGCTCATCTGCAACCCCATCAAGAATAACAAAAATGCCCTTCATGAGGCAGAAGAACGCCCAAAACTTATAAACCTTGTCAGCACTTTAGTTTTATGTTCAAATTACTTAAAGATAAACTTAAGTCCTGGCTAGGCAAACCTGAAGATAAAAAGGTAAATGAAAAAAAAGCAAAACCTAAAGACAAGGCTAAAAAACAAACAAAAATTAAAAAGCCTTCTAAAAAAAGCACAAAACAGACAGCAGTCGAAGAAACACCAGTAGTTACTCAAGCACAAGTATCTGCACAAGAAACAGAAGTCCAAGAAGAAAAACCAGGGACTCAAAAAAAAGGTTTCTTTTCAAGCATAATAGACAGATTCACAACAAACAAAATAACTCAAGAACAAGTAGAAGAAATATTTAGCGAATTAGAAATAATCTTATTAGAAAGCAATGTTGCTCTAGATGTAGTAGACAAAATAAAAGAAAATTTAATAAAAGACCTAGTAGATCAAGATGTTAAAAGTAAAGACTTAAGAAAAAAGATATTAGACTCAATCAAAAAAGCTATTGGAGATGTATTAGTAAATTCTCCAGACCTAATCAATGAAATAAAAAAACATGAAGGCACATACACAATTCTTTTCTTCGGAATTAACGGCACAGGTAAAACAACAACCATAGCTAAAATAGCAAACCTTCTAAAAAAACACAACATCTCATGTGTTCTAGCAGCAGCAGACACATTTAGAGCAGCTGCGATAGAGCAATTAGAAACTCACGCAAATAAACTAAACGTACCAATAATTAAAGGAGAATATTCAACAGATCCAACATCCATAGCATTTGACGCAAAGTCATACGCAGAAAAAAACAGAATAAAATGCCTCTTAATTGATACAGCGGGAAGAATGTACACAAAAGAAAACCTAATAAAACAAATGGAAAAATTAATTAGAGTCATAAAACCAGATAAAAAAATATTCGTCGGCGAATCAACAACGGGAAATGATATGTTAGA
Organism: Candidatus Woesearchaeota archaeon; assembly: GCA_964362835.1. GTDB lineage: Archaea > Nanobdellota > Nanobdellia > Pacearchaeales > GW2011-AR1 > SICU01. Next base: position 8,626 of record CAYIGE010000009.1, on the reverse strand, counting down.
ACAAATAAAAACATTCAACGAAGCCCTAGGAATAGACGGAATTATCTTAAGTAAAGCGGACATTGATGAAAAAGGTGGAACTGCGTTATCTGTTTCCTACATGACTAATAAACCAATATATTTCCTGGGCACAGGCCAAGCATATGACGACTTAAAAGAATTCAAGAAAGAAGATATAATAAAGAGTTTAGGTTTAGATTAAAAAATTATGGTAATGTGCAAAGAACCCAGTCACAAGGATTATTAAATTGATCTGTCCAAGGTCCAAACGGTCCACTTAACTTAGGTGTAACTGAAGGACTTCCAACGCTATTAAACCCACATAAAAAAGCTGAATTTTGACAAACACGATCTCCTGGAAATTTGTAAAAAGGACAATTAGATCCATCGGATCGGCAGAAGCTGCCTATAGCATAACCGCTCAATCGATTAGTATTCCATGACTCAGCCGACCAAGCAGAAACATCTTTCAAGCCCCACCCAGTTTGAGAAGAAACTGTAGCACATCCAATAGAAGTTGGATATTCTAAACAATTAGGAGCAGCTCCAGGAACTTGAGTTATAGCATGTCCTGGATTAGGCGTAGAAGGCTGAGCAATTACAACAATCAACGAAGCAAGAGCAAGAAAAACGAAAGTTAAGAAAAACAAATGCTTCTTTTCAATACTTATCCTAAACTCCATCATTCACCTATAAGAATAGAATTTTCCATATTAATAAACATATCCCCTATCTAACTTAATTTCTATTTGATTTTCTAAATGAATTTATTATACTCAAACATATAAAAATTATCCCACAAGCAAGCATTACGGAAACAAGCCAGAACACTACTCTTATCTCCATATTTTTCCCAACACTTTCAGAAACCCCCCCTTCAGAATTAGGCTCTAAAAAAAGACTTTTATCTTCGGGAGAAATAAATAACAAAGAAGAATCAAGCCCTTTATCTGTCAGAACATTAAAATAAACTTCAAGCAATTTACCTTCAAATGGCTCATTATACAATTTTAAAACATCTTCCGTAATAAGCCAATAAATAGAAACATTACCCTTATCAAATTGGTCATAAAAAATATCTATATAATCATCAAACCAAATATCGTCCTCATAAATTCCAACGGTAACATTTTGACCATTGCAATTAGTGCCTCGAACAGATATCTTAACAATTTCTCCAACATTTGCAGAAATATTCTCCCATGAAATCTTATCAACGACACAATCAGACTCGTTTGGACTCAAAAAAATAGAATTCTTACCAGTTTTAATTGAGCCAACGGGTTGATTAAATTCATTATCTAAAAAAACCTGATTTCCTGTAAAAGAATACATAATCTTATCAAAAACACCATAATAACTAAGCAAACCAAATAACAAAATCAAAGAAACAAATATCCAAATAGAAAGGATAACAATACTTCTCTTCATAAAATATCAATAAAACACCAGTTTATAATTGTTTTATCAGCCAAAAACACAACTTTATTAACCCACCACAAACTCCACAATATATGTTAGACAAGCTATCCAATGCAATAAAAAAGGCAACAGACAAGATAGCAAATGCTATATTTCTTGATAAAAACCTTGTAGATTCGGTAGTCAAAGACCTTCAACGTTCTTTAATTGAAGCCGATGTAAATGTTCAATTAGTACTAGATATAACTCAAAAAATAAAAAAATCAGCCCTAGATGAAAGATTCAAAGGCATAGAAAAAAAAGAACACATAATCAAACTATTACATGACGAATTAAAAAACATTCTCGGAGAAAAAAGAGAACTAAAGTTAATCCCAAATAAAACCAACAAATTCATGATGCTCGGTTTATACGGAGCAGGTAAAACTACGAGCGTAGGTAAGATAGCACTCTACTATTCAAAACGTGGAAGTAAAGTCTGTGCAATAGGTCTTGACGTCCACAGACCTGCAGCTTCAACTCAATTAAAACAGTTATGCGATAAAATCAATGTAGCTTGCTTTATCGACCCAAAAGAAAAAGACCCAGTAAAAATATGGAAAAATTATGAAAAAGAAATGTCAAAATACGATTTAATTATAATAGACACAGCGGGAAGAGACGCTTTAGAAGACAGCTTAATAAAAGAAATCAAATCAATATCAAAAATAGCGAAACCAACAGAAACTTTCCTCGTCATTCCTGCAGACATTGGTCAAACAGCAAAAAAACAAGCAATAACTTTCAAAGAAGCAGTATCAATCACGGGAGTAATAATCACGAGGATGGATTCCACAGCCAAAGCAGGAGGAGCTCTAACATCTTGTCATGAAGCAAAAATCCCTGTAATATTCATAGGAACCGGAGAAAAACCAGCAGACTTAGAGCCGTTCAATCCGGAAGCCTTCCTATCCAGAATGCTAGGTATGGGAGACTTAGAATCTCTAATGGAGAAAATCAAAACAGTAACAGATGAACAAAAATTAAAGAAAACTCAAAAAAACATAGAAGAGGGTAAACTCACATTAAGAGACGTTCAATCTCAACTTGAATCAATGGAATCCATAGGCGGAATGGATAAAATAATGAGTATGATTCCAGGACTCGGAAAGGTAAAAATACCCCAAGAAAAGATGGAACAACAACAACAAAAACTCAAAGGATACAAACACGCAATAAGCTCAATGACTCAAGAAGAAATAGAAAACCCTGAAATAATGGAAAAAGAAACTTCTAGAATTCAAAGAATAAGTAAAGGCTCCGGCGTCAGCACAACAGATATTAGAAATCTGATAAAACAATACAAGCTCCTAAAAGAAATGATTAAATCTGGAAAGTCAAACGAATCAGATGTAATGGATCAAAAGACCCTAATGAAAATGGCAAAAAAGCTAGGCAAAAAAGGCCTTAGAATCTAAGGTCACAAAGATTTAAATATTGGTATAACTTCAAGTATAACATGGTAGAACTAAGAGTAAGACTCGGAACGAAAGGACAGATAGTAATTCCAAAGATACTTAGAGAAACATATGGATTATATTCAAGGCAAGAAGTCATAATAACTGAAAAAGACAACGGAGTCTTAATAAAAAAACCTCAAGCAGGAGTTTCAGAATATTTTAAAGAACAGTCAATTAAAGCCTCTAAAAAGGGACTTCATTATGACAAAAAAGAATTTTACGAACAATACGAAAAACGCCTAAAAAGAGCAGGATTATAATATGCAAGAGGTATATTTGGATTCAAACATCCTCATATATGGAGTTTTGAATGAAGACCAAATAGGAGATTCTGCAAGAAGATTTATTAAAGAAATAGAAACTGGAAAATATAAAGCCAGCATATCTGCATTAACGATTGATGAATTTATATGGAAAGTCCAAAAAGTTTTAGGAAGAGAAGAAGCAGCAAAATTAGCAGATAAATTAATGGAAATGCAAAATCTAAAAATAATAGATATAAACTTAGATATATTAAAAAAAATGCTAGAAATATATAAAAAATATAATTTGGACCCAAGAGATTCGATACATCTAGCAGCAATGCAACTCAATGAGATAAAAATAATAATAAGTCAAGATTCAGACTTTGATAAAATAAAAGATATTAAAAGAATAGATTTCTCTAAATAATTAAATAAAATGAACGACAATGTCATCGCAAGAGGAGCAGAGGCAATAATCTCTCTAAAAAACAACATCATAACAAAAGATAGAATAGAGAAATCCTATCGCCACCCAGAACTAGATAAAAAAATAAGAAAGTTAAGAACAAGGTCAGAAGCAAAAATCCTAGAAAGAGTTAGCAAATTAATTCCAACCCCAAAACTAATATCTGCAAATGAAAATACTGCATCAATAACAATGCAACACATAGAAGGTAAAAAATTATCAAATAACCTAGACAAAATGAAAAACTTCAAAGCTATATGTAAAAAAATAGGAAACAATATAGCAAAAATTCATGATAACAACATAATTCACGGAGACCTAACAACTTCAAATATGATTCTAAAGGGCACTAAAGTATATTTCATAGATTACGGTCTAGGATTCAATTCTCCAAGAATAGAAGACCGTGCAGTAGATCTCCACTTGATAAAACAAGCCCTAGAAGCTAAACACCCGAATATTCACGAGCAAGCCTTTAAAGCAGTTCTAGAAGGCTATCAAATATCAAAGAAAGCAAAACTCACAATAGCACAATTAGAAAAAGTGGAAAAACGAGGGCGTTACAAAGCTCAATACTAAATAGCCCTGCTCGGATTACTTCAATCTCGAAGAGTTGAAGTTGCCGATAACATCAGTTAGCGAGCACTTCGAATCCGTTTATAGCCCTGCTCGGATTCGAACCGAGGTTTCGGCCGCCAAAGGGCCGCGAACTTGACCACTATTCTACAGGGCTATCCTCTATCCTAAAGTCAAACCACCATCTTTAAAAACCCATCCATCCAAAATCAAATATGACTGAAAAAGCAGACTGGACAAAAATCAAACCGACAGAAGTTGAAAAGCTAATCGTAGATTTAGGTAAGCAAGGCGTACCTCCTGAAAAGATAGGATTAATATTAAGAGACCAACACGGTATTCCAAAAGCTAAACTTCTAGGTTTAAGAATAAAAAAGGTTCTTGTAAAACATAAAATTTATACAGACTCTGAAAAAGTCAATCTTGAAAAGAAAATAGAAGTTTTAAACAAACATTCTGAAAAAAACCATCATGACTACACTGCAATAAGAAAGGCAGTCATGTATTCGGCAATCTTAAGAAAGAAAGAAAAAGTCGCAAAACAATAATATTTAGCAAAGCTCAATTAAATACCCCATAACATGAACAAAAGCAAACTAATAAAGATAAAATGCCCAAGATGTAACAACCATCAAACAACTTATGGTAGAGCAACCACAATGGTAAAATGTAACTCATGCAACAAACTTCTTCTCAAACCCCAAGGAGGCAAGGCAAAAATAAAGGCCTTCATAAAACATGTCTTCCACTAATGAGTTAAAAGAAAACGATGTAGTTTTATGCACAGTAACCAAAATAGAAACAACAGGAGTATCTGTAAAAATAGAGGAATATAATGTAGAGGGAGCAATCATCCTTGCAGAAATTTCCCCGGGAAGAATAAGAAATATTCGCGAGTTTGTAAGCGTAGGAAAAAAGATAGTTTGTAAAGTCTTAAGAAAAAATAACGATAGAATTGAATTAAGCTTAAGAAGAGTATCTGCAAAAGAAAGAGATAGTATTTTAGAACATTACAAAAAAGAAAGAATCTTTGCAAGCATCTTAAAATCAGTCCTAGCAGATAAATCAGAAGAAGTAATCGCCAAAATAAAACAAGACAAAGATATAGTAGAAGTTCTTGAAGAAATGAAATCAAATCCCGAAATATTAAAAAAATACCTAAACACAACACAGCTTGATAAATTAAAAGAAATTTTATCTCAAAAGAAAGAATCTGAAAAAGAAGTGCAAAAAAAGATAATAATAAAATCAGACAGTGAAAACGGTATAGAATACATAAAGAAAATACTTGAAACAAAAGAAGCGGACATTTCATATCTTGGTTCATCCAATTTCCTCATAAGAGTTAAAGGCAAAGAATACAAAACAGCAAATCTCCAGCTTGAAAAAGTCCTAGCGCAAATAAAAGAAAAAGCAAAAAAAGCTCACGCACACTTAGAAATAAAATGAAATTAAAATATTACATCAATGAAAATAAAGAAAAAATATATACCTTAAAATCAAAGCACAAAGACAAACAAACAATAGAAGCCCATTACAAATTTATCAAATTTAAAGAAAGTAAAGAACAACAGTAAATATTACTCCAATGTTTTTTGAGTTATTTCCCCTTTAACAATCTGAATATCTTTTTCCCACTCACCAAGTAAACTCCGATTATAGATTATCGCAGCAGGATGAAATAAGGGAATAAGCTTAACTTTCTTGCCATGCAATTCAATAATCTTAACCTTCCCATGTACCGAAGTTATTCCTGGTTGCACATTCATTTTATCTACATCTGTTCCAGCAAGAAAAAACTTAGTAGCATAATTACCTAAAGAGCATATAACTTTAGGCTGAATAATTTCAATTTGTTTTAATAAATATGGTGTATGAGACCTTATTTCTTCGGTAGAGGGAGAGCGATTTTCAGGAGGGCGATATTTCAATATATTTGCAATATAAACATCATTCATACTTAGCCCAACTTTCTCTAGCAATTTATCTAAATTCTTACCAGCTACGCCAACAAAAGGTAATCCTTGCTCATCCTCGTTCTTACCTGCCGCCTCTCCAATAAACATAATTGGAGCGTTAGAATTACCTTTTCCAAAAACTAAATTAGTAGCAATTTCCTTTAAGGGTAAATTTACTTCCCTGGTTTCATTTTCAAGTTGTTTTAATAGTTCAGATTTATCCATTTTACAGTACAATTAATTTTTTAGTAAACTTACTTAATACTTCTCTCCCATTCTTAGTAACTAAAACATCATCTTCGATTCTAATTCCATATTTACCTTCCACATAAACACCCGGTTCTATTGTAATAACCATTCCTTCCTTAAATTCAGTTTTGGTAGAATTAGAAACATATGGCTTTTCATGAACCTCTATACCCATTCCATGACCTAAACTATGAATCAAAGCCCCAGTAAGTTTCTCAGATTCAATACTAACTTCCCCGATAATTAATCCAGACTTAACCAAAGAAATAGACTTCTCTTGAGCATCAAGTAAATCATAATAAATTTTCTCTTCAGCTTTAGAAGGCTTTCCAAAATAAAAAGTCCTAGTCACATCAGAACAATACCCATTAAATGTAACTCCAAAATCAACTACGCAAAAACCGCTATTTAATTTGCCCTTAGGCACATGATGAGGAATAGCAGCATTAACCCCAGAAGCAACAATAGGTTCAAAGGCTAAACCACAACCACGTTTACGACTTTCATAAACAAGAAAAACGGCAGCATCTTCTTCAGTATCAAATTTATTAAAATTTTTAACAAACTCACCAAGTATCAAATCCGTAATTGAACAAGCTTTCCGAATACTCGCAATTTCATTAGCACTCTTAATCATACGCAAATCTTCCATAAAAGAAGTAATATCAAAAAATTCACAAGAAAGTCTTTCTTTCAGATTATTAAAATCCGCAACAGAAATATTTGTAAAATCAATTCCAACTTTTTCAGTTGAAATGCCTTTAGATTTCAAAACTTCGGAAACTTTCTTACCTGATGAAACTAAAACACCCTTCACTTTTTTAGCAAGACTCAAATCTCTTGAAGGAACGTGCAATATATGCTCGCCTTTAGCAGGAACAATAAGAAACCCAGAGCCAACATAACCAGTAAAATAAAATAAATTGGGATTAGGCTTTTCATATGTAGCAAAAATAGCACAATCAAGACCTTTAGAAAAAAGATAATCCTGTAAATCCTTCATATTAAAACACCAACACAAATCTTTAAAAAAGTTCCCTATATCCCCATAACATGATTGAAAAAACATTAGTCTTGTTAAAACATGATACTATCTCCAGAGGCCTAATAGGTAAAATAATAACTCGTTTTGAGGACATAGGTCTTAAAATAATAGCAATGAAAATGATTCTGCCAGACGAAAACCTAGCACAAAACCATTACTTTCTAGATGAAGAATGGGCAAAAGCAGTCTTTGATAAAACAAAAGCCAGCTACGAAAAAGACAGCAAAACATTTCCATACAAAAGTCACATGGACTTTGGCAAACAAATTCAATCATGGAACATGAATTTCTTAAGAGAGGGACCAGTAATTTCAATGATAATAGAAGGACCTCATTCAATAGAAATTGTAAGAAAAATAGTCTGCTCAACAGAAACTAAATCTTCTGCGCCAGTAAAAATAATAGGAGATTTCGCAATGACGGAGTCTTATGCAGTCGCAGATAAAAAGAGCAGAGTATTAAGAAACTTAATCCACGCTTCAGATTCAATAAAGAGTTCAGAAAGAGAAATAGCCCTATGGTTTAAACCCGCAGAAATTCAAAGTTATAAGAAAGACATAGACAGGCATTTCTAACCAAATACTTTAAAAGCAGTTAAACTTCGAAACATTAAGGCTCCCATAGTTTAACGGATAGAATAAAACCTTGCGGCCCATAAAGAAATAAGGCAAAAAGGTTTAGACCGAGGTTCAATTCCTCGTGGGGGCGTTTGTTTTAATTGAACCGAGAAGAGTTTCAATTACTTCAATTCGTAAGAATTGGAGTTACCACGGAACTTGTTCTGTGAGCACCTCGTGGGGGCGTTTTTAATCCTTAATGCAACAACCATCTATTCTTCACAAACTTCAAACTCGTCCACCATCTTCCAAATCCCAAATGCTTACAAGTATGTACAAAAACAAACCCGAGCATAACAAACGCATAAATTATATGCTCGTCTATAAAAGGATGATTTTCAGGAGGAACAAGCCCAAGATACATCAAAAGCAACATCAAAGAACCTGCCAAACCCCCAAGTCTTATCATAATTCCAAAAGTCAAAGTAAATCCAATAAATAACAATCCAAGCATAAACATCCACTCAACTAAAGAAGAGCCTGCAATAGAATTGTAAAAATCAGCAAATGGTCCATGAACCCCATAAGTCAAAAATCCGAAAGTAGGAC
>CAYIGE010000008.1:0-16945 GCA_964362835.1 Candidatus Woesearchaeota archaeon | reverse complement strand
GAAAAGACAATGATGGAGATGGCAAGATAGATTACCCTCTTGATTTGGGATGCACAAGCAAAAATGGAAATAGCGAATTGAATTTTGATGAGGATGAGATTCCGATTAATGGCAGTTTGAAGAATGATTCTGAAGAGTCGTCTGATGGCTTTGAGGAAAAAGAAACCGAGATTAGAGTTGTTTTCTGGAGTTTGATGGTGTTACTTATTGCTGCGATAGTCTTTATCGTGATTGTGATTGTCCGTTCTTTAAGAATGCATACAAGGTTTGTTGATATTGTGGCTGGAATTTTACGTTCTTTGAGAACGCGTTTAAGACCTGTTAAGCTGTCACAGAGTGTTAAGGTCAGGGTTTCACACTAACTACAACTATGTTCTGAACTTTCATTTATTGTTAGATATATATACTTTAATTGGTCGAGTTATGATTATGGGAAGAGGGCGTTGGATTGTATTAGTTATTATGGCTGTGGTTCTTGTGGTGGCTTTTTTCTTTGACTTTAGTAATTATGATAAAAGCAGTGTTGAGTTTGCTTCTGCAATTCAAAAAACTTCTTCTTTACCGACACCTATAACTCCTTCTTGTCAATCTCTTGATGTTACTTCTGTTTTCGCACAGCGACTTGGACTATCTTCTAAATCTTCTTCTATTTACCAAATGGAAAGATTAGATTCCCGCTACTTTGCGTTTTCTTTTTATGACTATAATTCCTCTTCGTTTAAACTTTATCTTTATGATTTAGGAATTGATGGAATTTTTAATACTACGGATGATAATGGTATTTTTATTGGGCAACCTTACTCGCAATATGTTGCTCCAGCTTTATACTCTACATCTCCCAATTCTCAGGATTTGTTTTGGGTGAGCAATTCTGTGGCTTCTGGATCGGTTGATATTAATAGATGTACTTTATCTCTCCAAGGATGCACTAATGCTAGGGTTGTAACAACTATTTTAATAGTGGATTTTAAAGGGATTGTTACTTCTTCGTTAAAGAATAGACTTTATTTAGCATATACCAATTATGATTCTAGTAGGTTCAATTTGATTTATGATTCTTGTTCTTTACAATCAACATCGGTTGATAGTTGTGTTAGAGGGCAGAATTATTTTATTAATCATGCTAAAGCTTCTGTTTTTGATAACTATTTTCAAAGAACTTTACCAAATATCGGGTTTATTCATCTGATAAAAAACTCTACTACAATTGCGAGTCTCTTTAATATACAGCTTCCTACTCCGGGCAACGTTCCTCTTCCTGATAGCATTAATATAAATTCTTTATCTTCCCGCGCAGGTGTGCAGTTATTGGGAATTAATAATTTTACCAATAGTATTTCTCTTGTTATTCTTGATAGCTTCACAGGCAATATACTTGTAAATGTAGATGCCTTGGATCAGGCAAGCTATTCTCATTTAATAGATGTGACTAATCTTGGTATTGTTATAGTATATCGTTCATACAAATCGCAGTCTATTATGGAAAAGAGAGTAACTTCTTCAGCAGTTATTCCGCTTTATACTGATCAATATTATGTGTCTCCTAGGATTATCCTTCCGGATGCGACGGTACTAGGATATTCTAATTCAAACTTAATCTTTAGATCTTCTTGCACTCCTTAATTTTTCAGCAGTAAATGTTATAAATGTACATATTCTAATTCTGTTATGATAAGAGGAAATGGTTTTTTAGTTGTCGTTGTTATTTTTTCTATTTTTGCTTCTTTTGTATTTTATCTTGAAGTGAGTAAGGATTATGATGTATTTGGGGCTGTTGAAAAAATATTTTATAGTGGGTTTGAAAAAGATGTCTCTTTACAACCTTCTGGAGGAGAAGGTCCGCAAGCTGGTGGTCCTATCTTGGATAGTATCACTCCTTCATTGATTACTTTTGGGCAGACTACGCAAGTTATTCTTTCTGGAAGAAACTTTGATGTTGCCGGATTAGAAATCAATGGAAATTTTATTGGTGACTTGAGCAGTTTTTCACCTTACACAATTTCTCCGACTCAGATTAGTTTGACTATTCCTTCAAATACGCCTCCTGCTGTCTATTATATTGCCGTTGTTAATCTTGATTTTCAAAAATCTATTGCACTTCCTCTTACGGTATTCAGCCCAGATGCACCTATTATAGTTCAGGTTACGCCTGTTGGATTGGGTTCTCAATCAAGCCAAGTTGTTAATGTTACAGTATGGGGAGATAAATTTGACTTCTCTGCAAAGTTATTTATTGATAATGTTGACATGAGCAGCAGAATTTATGAAAGAGATAATAGAAAAATTAAACTCTTACTTACTTCAGCCGAGGTAGTTGCCTCTACCATATTTAGCGTTGCTAATCCGCAAGGTCTGAAATCTAACGAGTTCAATGCTAAAGATACTACTTATCGCTTTCCAGAAATTGTTGATGTTGATTCTATAGTTTTTACTTCAACTACTCCTCAACTCGTGTTAAAGGGGCATAATTTTTATAATTCGCAATCAAAGTTGCTTGTTGATTCTAAACTTGTTCCTTCAACTTTCTATAATGTTGTTACAACAGCCAATGGTAAATTTACTCTGACTTTAAATCTTGTACCCTTGTCTTTAGATTTGGGAGTGCACAATATATCTTTTGATAATCCTTCAAGATTTCCAGATCAATCCTATGCTCGTTTTAAATCAAATGCAATTTCTCTGCTTGTTAAATCTTCTTTAAAAGAGGATATTATATTTTCAAATTCTAAAATAACTCTGACATTTGACGGCAACTCTGGTGTATTAAAATCAATCTTTAATAAGGAAACAGGGTATAGGCATGTTATTAAGAATATTTATCCTTGGAGAATAGAATTACGTCATTTACTTAATAAAAATATTTTAAATCCGACTCAGAATCCGTTGATGGAAGATTATTTTGATCCTATTAAAGGAGGATGTGAACTTTATTACAGCACTTCTTTAATAAAGCAATCTTTGAGCTTGGCTTGGGACTCTTGCAAGGTTGATGCAAAGAATAACTTCACCTTTATACAGATTTATGAATTGTCTGATGATAAAGATTATTTTGATATGCACTATTTTATTACAGGATATAACGTGAATGATTATAGTCTACATGCAGTTAGATTATACATGACTCTGCAGGACACTCCTGCTGATGAATATGGTATTGTTTCAACGAGAAGTGTAGATATATATGAAGAACCTGGAACGAATCTTAAATCTAAAGGCGGGAGGGATCTTTGTTTAGAGGTTACAACCGCGCCAGAGCTTCTTTGTGGATTGGCTTATGCAGATTCTCGTGTTTCAGAATCTTGGTATGCTACAGATGGGGACGGCTTCCAACTCTATAACTTTATGGATTTGTGGAGCGGGTGGTGGGATGATAATAGCAACTATCTTATTTCTATTCCTTTAGATACTCTGTCTTACCCTAAACACTACAACTATCAAGGGCAATTTGGATTGTTTAAGAGTACTGCGGTAACTCTAGTTGAAAATGATTATTATTCGACTAATTTTAATTATGAATTGCCTTATTCATTTAGAACTTATTCTGGGAAGGGAACTACTTACAGAGGTTTTGAGACATGGATACATCTTGCAGATATTTTTAGAGAAGTTCAGAAAGACTTGGGGGAACTTAATACTCCATTTGACAAAAGAGACATTCCCACATTTTTGAAGAATCTTGATTTGATTACTATCGCAGGTCTTAATACAGAAATTTTCACTCTAGATAATAATGGTAAGGTTAATGGGTTAGTCAGCAATCCTGCTTTAGATCAGATTACCTCTGCATATGGTAGAGCAAGACAATATTATGGGGCGCAAAATGCTTATAGTTTTGTGTGGGGTGGAGATCAGGATTCTCGTATTAGTCCAATTTCTCTTGAGCCTATCCCTGGAACAACTTTTTCATTATTTCAAAAGTTTAATCAACAAGGGTGGTATCCTTGTTATTATAGTGTTTTTCTCGGTATGCTTCCACAAGATATGCAGTCCGCAGGTCTTGCATCTGAAGGAGTTAATCAAGACCCTCAAGGCAACCCTTTCATTTATGGAGACCCTGCTGGATACTTTACTTCTCTTATAAGCCCTCACTCGTCAAGTATGACTTCTCTATCTCACCTTAAATGGCTTGTGGATAAGTTCCGTATTATGAATAATAACAATCAAGGAGCTCGCTGTTTTTATTTAGATTCCGTGACTTCTCATCCTCCTTCAATTATAGGATTTTGGTCTAATAAGTATGCAGATAAGGGTTTCAGTCCAAGTACACAGAAAGCTTACACTACATATGTTAGAAATCTTACAAAAGAGATTAAGAAAATAGATTTGAATAGTTTTGTTTTTCATGAGGCTTTCATACAGACTTCTACTAAAGAAGGAATGATTCCTATGCAGGGAGCTCCTAGGTCAGAATTTTATGTTGGTGATAGTCCTCGTGCACTACGCCAAGATGTTTACTTCCTCAATCGTGTTTATTCTGGATATACAGACTTCTTGCTTTCGCATGCTTTTATCAATCCTGTTGGTCCACCTTATGTTTATATTGAGAATCCCTTTATCAAACCACTTAAGGATTTAAATTATTTGCCTTCATCGTATGATAAAAATTTAACAGAGACTTTTACTCTGTTGGCTTCTGTTGGATTTTTATATAGCGGTGCAGTTCCTAATACTAATGAAGTAGGGATATCAAAAGATGGAGGTTATGTGCCATTATATGATTTGAGAAATTCTGCTCCTAATTTTAGATATAAAACTGGAGAATGGTCGGATACTTTAATTGATTATGCAAATTTGCTTAAGGCTCAAGTAGCGGCGAGACAACTTGCTCGTCCTTATTTCCATGGATTGTGGCATCCTTCTTTGCCTACAGATTCTCCAGTTGAAGATTATTATTACTTCCATGATATATTTTTAGTTCAGAAAGGAGACCCTGATGCTCTTTATTCTATATCTAGACCAAGAGTATTATCTATAGTTAGACAGCCATGGGATTTAGCTAAAGATAAATGGGCAGATAAATATGGTTTAATTTTCTTTAATGCTTACAGCCGAACTCCATCTCAAACTGTTAAGTTTGACTTTTCTTACGCAAGATATGGTTTAGCTTCTGGGACTAAATATGATTTATTTTTAACAACTAACGTCAGTAATACATTTGTTAAGACAGTTAATTCTGATTTTAGCCATACTATTACTATTCCAAAGAGTTCATTTATGTTACTTGAATTAGCTCCTCATACTCTTCAACCGCCAAGATGTGGAGATACTCTCTGCAATAGTGTGGAAACTTGCTCTAGTTGTCCTAGTGATTGTGGACCTTGTAATCCTGGAGGTGGAAGCTCTGGAGGCGGCGGTGGAGGCGGGTCTATTGTTAAACCTCAATGTTCTGATGGAAAAGACAATGATGGAGATGGCAAGATAGATTACCCTCTTGATTTGGGATGCACGAGTAACAATGGTAATAGTGAGTTGAATATTGAACTTAATGATTCGCTGATTAAGGGTGGTTTGAAGAATGGTTCAGAAATCAAAGATGAATTTGATGAGAATGGAAATGAACTTCCTGGGAAGAGTTCTGGAGTGAGAGTTGTTTTCTGGAGTTTGATGTTATTACTTATTGGAGTAATAATAGTTATCGTGACTGTAATTGTTCATTCTTTGAGAATGCATTCAAGACTTGTTAAATTGTCACAAGTTGCGAAGATTTCACATTAACTGCAACTATGTTCTGATCCAACTAACTGATAATCTGTAAGATGTGCTTGGTCTATTTTAAACCATGAGGGCATCCCAGTTATTCTGCAGGCAATTGGGTTGTTTGATGAGAAATATATGTAATCTACGACCGTCTTATCTTTTATTATAATTCCTTGATTTGATAATTGGGGAATATAAACAAATGATTCTATTCCGTTTGAGTCTGCGTTGTTTATGCCTTGTAATCTATTTAGATAACTTGGAGCTTGTGTATTTGCTTTGTAATATTTATTTGTAGTGTGATTATTTAAATTTGCAATATTTGTTTCATTGAATGTAAATAGTGTTTTTTCTATTTTGTTTGTGATTACGCCTGCAGTGTTGATTAGGTATAACGGGTCTTCAAAGTCCTTTATTGGAATTTTTGAGATGTAGGTTTGTGTCTTATTCCATGTGACTAATTTGCCTTGATCTTGAGCATCAAAATTTACTTTTAAGACTACATCTACATTCCAAGGGTCGGATTGAGTGATATAAATCACTGGATTATTCAAATTGATGTTAGCATTCACTTTGTTTGCTTTTTGCTGTATTGCGTCTTTTATATCTGGGAATGTTGCTCCAATCATTATTGGTTGTGTCGTTCCATTAAAACTTCCGCTAAAAAACAATTCGTTAAAAGAAGCCGTTGCATTTGGGATATATATTCCTTTTTCTACGGCTTCTGTTTGCATTATGAATAATGCTCTAAATCCTGAAATAAAAATCTGCCTTTCGAGATTTTCTTCTGTTGAAAAGATAAATGTGTTTAGGGTGTTAATTCTTTCATGTGTTGTGCTTCGGTCACCAAAGTTTACATAAAAAGTATACCCTATCAGAAATAGAGATATTGCTGCGATAACTGTTAGAGTGAAGAATATCCCTTTTTTGTTCAGAGTTTTTTTCATTTTTTACACCCATCTCCTTACTTGTATTTCCGTAGACCATGGAAATGGAATTCCTTGTACATCTGTTGTATCTATGGTTACTTCGTTTTGACTGAATATGAAATTCAATTTACCATTTAAATTTGTGTCTAACTGTCTGAATAGATTGTATACTGCAGTTTGAAGAGCGTCATTTAAATTGTATATTATTGATGAAGGAGAATATCTGCATTGATTCAATCCAGTGTAATTCTGTGGAATTATCAATGATAAGTTAGTGTTATCCTCGAAATCAACAACCCAAATACAACCTTCTTTGATTGCGCTTATTGGAGAGTATGCAGACATATTTTTAACTATTGTATAGATGACTTTGTTGTTGTTTGATAAAGTTGCATTACCTGTTGCTCCTGCTGAAGTTGTTAGATAGATTGTATTATTTTGTTTTATTTTTTTTGGGTCTATCTTTATTGCATATGGGTCTCCTAAGTCTATGTAATTTGTTCCGTAATTAGTTAAGTTGTAAATAGTTTCGTTGTTTAAGACTACATTTTTAGTCCATAGGTCTCCTGAATAAGATATTGCTGTTGCAGATAAAATGGTAGATTCTAAAGGTATGCTGAAATTTGCATTTGTCGTATTAAAAAATGGCTGTTCTGTTGTTATTGATATCCCGAATGGAGTGATTGGTTCAGTATAATTAACAGAAATATAAGAATTTGGATATAATCTAGTTTGCTGTCCGGCTGTTGCGTTAAATGTTTGGGCGTTAAATACTGCCAGGATACTTTGAGTAATTTGTTTATATATTTTAGCTAGTTCCGTAACGTTGCTTTTATAGAATCCTCCTTTTCCACAGGCAGCAATTCCTTGCATTGTTTGTTCAGCGAGACTTCCGTTGTTTATGTCTAGTGCGATGGAGTGAACCGTTATGTTGTATTTAGCTTTTGCTTGACAGGCTGCCTCTATTGCTTGGTCTTGGGAATCTCCTATGGTTATATTATCACCATCCCAGTCTGGAGATGGGTCAAGCCCGCATGCACGATTTGCTTCACCATCGCTCATTACAATCATTTCTCGCGAATGGTTTATTGAATTGTCGCATATATTTTCTTTTAACGAGATATTAATTGCGTCAATTTTATAGTTTATTGCTGCAGTTTCTGTCATAAATCTTAGTCTTGCTATATTACTGTAAGTTGAAATTGTTGCAAGATTTGAACCTACTAAAGTATCATTTACATATAAGTTGTAGGTATTTGTTCCAGGAGTCATTTCTAATTTTATCTTATATGTTTTGTTTAAACTGTATGCAGATATCTGATTGTCATTGTTTCTTATGAACCCACTGTACATTTTTATTATTGCATAGTCTTGATAGCTGTTTGAATTATCTAGACCTTCTAATTCTAATCTGAAACGTCCTGTTCCCGTATCATGTCTTACTAAAAATTCTACGTTTGTTGGATTTTCTTGAGGATTAAATATATGGGTAAATGTTGGATTATTACTTCCAGTTCTTGCTATAACTGTTGAACGGTCTCCCTCTAAACTTTGGGTTGTTATGTCTACTATTGAACCGCTTTGAGATATTGTCCACCCCAATGGATTTGCACCGTTTGTCTGATTATTGAAGTTATCATAGAAAACATTTTTATCAAAACAGCTGTTTGCTTTCAGTATTCCGCAACATATACATGTAGACCCGCCAGCGTTCCATACATTGCTTGCTATATTTTTAAGAGATTGACTATTATTAGAAAGATTATGAAAATCACTTTTTTTTGCAAATGTTTCAAATCCTACTAAACTTACTTTATTGCCTGAAATGTTTAAAACTGCATCTATCAATTCTTTTGTTGCATTTTTGGCGTCATTAATTTTAGTTCCCGACATGCTTCCAGATAGGTCTACTACAGAAACTACATCAAGCCTTTGTTTATTATATATTAGAGATACATTTCTTAATCCTAGTCTTATAGGAGTCGTTTTATTTGCAAGGGAATTGTAATTTAATTGAGAGATTAATTGAGCATTGCTTATAGTTATTGTTTGTCTTCCATTTGTTGTTCCATTATATACAGTTACGTTTCCTATATTGAGGAAGGTTGTAAAATTGCTTTCAAGGTCTAGATTTATATCAATTGAATTTGGGGTTCCTGGAATAAATAATCCATCGTAAATATTAATCAATCCTTGAATTCCCGGAAAGTAATATTTTTTATATTGTTGAGAAGGTACTGATTGATATTTTATTTTTAAGAATCCTCCCGCTACATAAAGATTAGGGCCTATAAACTCTACCCTATTTGTTCCACTTGTAAACTTGCTTATATGCGTGAATAATTCATAAGTTGAAGGAGAGGTTGTTGAAACGGATTTAGAATAATTTCCTGCATATATTCCATTGATATATATCTGAAAATCATTATTACATGCAAGTTCTATGTCTGCATCGGTTATAGTTCCATTGTATTCTACTGTAAGTGTTATGTTCCCATCTCCAGTATATCCTCCAAAATAACTATAAGATGTTCTTACATTACTTGAGAGAAATGCTCTTGCAGAATACCCAGTTATGTTTTGACCTAGCATTATTCCGCTTATTATTTGTCTAGACGTGTCTATTTGCCTTGCATTTTCAAAACCTGTATTATTTTTTGAGGATACTAGATTGTTTTCAAGCCATACTCCTATGTTTTCTTTTGTTTCTATAGTAGACAGGAATTCATTCACTATATTAGTTGCTACTGTAGGATTTGTTATGTATAAATTACCTATGTTTTCTAAAAGAGATTTGTTTGAATCTTGAATTATTCCCGATGCAATAAGAGACCTTACGTAATTATTATCAAATTCTTCTGCAGTTATAGAAGATAAACTAATTAAGATGTCTTGGTCTATTTTTGAGTCTACTTTATTTTGTCTAGTTAATGGTACTGCAACTAAAATGATTACAAAAATTATGACAAGGGCTATAAGTGAATCAATGCTGAAGAATACTCCCCTTTTCTTTATTCCTCTCATTCCCATATTTGTACCTCTATTGTAATTGGTTTGTTTTTGTATAACGTTACTCGAGATATTTTTATGCTGTTTATTGTATTCACAGGTTTATTTCCTATTCCTTCTATGTTTGAACCCGATATTTCTAATGAGCTTGAGGCATTTACAAAGTAATTGTATTTTGTTCTAAATAAAGATTTTGTTCTTCCGTAATCTGTAAGTGCCATTTGATAGAATTGTTCCAATTTAGATTGGTTTATTGCTTTGTCTCCCATTATTCCAATTTTAGAAACGGTGTCTATCGTCCAATTTTCTGGAGATCCCTTTGAAATGATATCTTCAGCAATTGAGTTTCCTTCATAAAGCAAATCTTCTATTTTTTGATTTTCGCCTCTTGGATAATTTATAGTATAAAGAAAAAAGATAGTTATCCCGAATACAAATATTCCTGTAGCTATTATTACATCAAAACCCCAAGCTTGGGCTTTTTTTGCGTTCATGTCAAGATTCCTTAGAGACCACATCTTAGAAGATGCTGGGAATCTTGAGCATCCAAAAAACAAATGCTCTTCAAACTCCATGATTTAGTATAGGGGAGCATATTGTTTTTTTGATTAAGCCTCTTTATTTACAGATCTGTTGCCTAATTCTATTCCGTTTTTAGTTATAGAAAATTTATATAATCCTTTAGAGTGATTTGTTCCACGCATTTTTAAGACCTCTATCTCTCTTTCTCTTTTAACCATTTTTCTTGCGAATTGCATTAAGATTATAGAGTCTGATTCAAATTCAAGGGCACGATATTGTTCTCCATTTGGGGAGCCCTCAAAAGTTACTAAAGATGTGCAGTTCCACTTTTTTATCATGTTAAATAATTCCAAAGAGGCTTCTCTTTTCTCAAGCTCATCATCAAATAATAAAGTAAACGAGGTCATGCTGTCTATTACAAGTCTTGTTACTTTATTTTTTATTATGATATTTTCAATTATACCTCCGCCTTCTTCAAGCATACTCTTTACTTTGCCAGGGGTATAGTTTAAGAAAGTGAATAGATTATTTTTTTCGTATTCTTCTAGACTCCAATTAAATCTTTTCATATTATGGTAGAATGACGATTTGTTTTCTTCAAAGGTTATATACAGACAGTTTTCTCTATTTTTGAGTCCTTCTACTATATATTGAGTAGCAAATATTGTTTTTCCACTTCCTGGTCCCCCCATTATAAGATTTGTTGAATTTTTTTCAAATCCTCTTTCAACTAATTTATCAAATTCCTTTATCCCAGTAGGTATTCTTATGCATTCATCTTTGCCTGAACTCTTTTTGATTTTTGATTTAGAGTGAACATGCTTGCTTAAATTCATACTCTTATGTTTTGGAGAATGTCTGACTTTCAAGGTTTTATGCAAGGTTTTTTTGATTTTTGATTTAACTATTTTTGACACTTTCTTTTTTCTTTTCATCATACACCTATATTATCATATCATAGCACTTTTATAAAACCATTGTTGTTAATTATAAAAACTTAACTATCCTAGTATTCCTGAAAAGTAACTTGAAAGCAAGAGTTTTACAACGAAAAATATCGTAAGGCTTACACCCATTAAAGGCAGGGCATATTTTAATCCCTCTCTTTCTTCTCCTTTTTGAACTAGCCCTATAACCATTGAGCCTAGCAAGTCTATGGTAATTATGAAAAACACTGCAAAGTAGGTTATGAATGCCGTTGAAATATTTATTTTTGTAAATGCAAATGGTAATGAGACAGAAGTTTGAACTTCCGGTATGTTTGAAAGAATTTGTGTTAAAACCCCGACAAGAACTGTTGAAAGACTAAATAATATTGGTGCACCTATCCCAATTGCGAAAACTATAAGAATTATGTACATTAATATATTTGAAGCCGCTCTTTTTTCTACGTACTGTTTTTCTTTTAGATTTGCAGAAGTCTGTTCTAGGAGTGTTGCTAAATTTCCACCGGATTTCATCCCTGTTATGATAAGGTTTATCGTTTTTGTTATTTTTTCGGAATTTATTCTTTGGCCCATTTCTTTCATTGCTATTTCTACTGGTTTTCCAGTTACTATGTCTCTTCCAAATTGGTTTATTTGTTCATCAAGAGGAGAAAATTCTTTTCTTGAGCTTATGACCACTGCTCTATCAATGGTAATTCCTGCCCTCAAATTGCTTGAGATTAACTGTAGAAAGTCTGGGAAGATTACTTCCATCATTTTTATTCGGTTTGTTACAATTAGTTTTTCTCTTGTTGAAACATAAGTGACGCCTATTCCACCAATTGCTAATAATACTATTATGGAGTTTGTTATATTTTTAGAGATGTAGTAAGTGATTATAGAAATTATAAGCGCTGCTATTATTATTGGGATTATATTTGCTTTCTTTTTTGGTTTCATTAGTATAGGCTTGGTTTTGCAGTCCTTATTGCACCAAGAAACATGATTTGGACAAGTACAGACACTATATACAGCCCGATAAATAATCCGGTTGCTATTGATTTTGGAAGATTAACTATTGAAGCGATTATTGTGAGGAAAGTTATTGCTAGAGCAGGCAGTATTATAGATATTAACATGTAGAACATAATAAGTGGATTGAGTTTATTACCATATGTTTGAATCTGTAAGTACTGTTCTTCATTAAGAGAGTGAATTATGTCTTTGATTACTTCGGTTATGTTGCTTCCTGCTTTCATTCCATTACTTATCTGCCATAATGCTTTTCTGAATAGAAGCGAATGATTTTTCTTTCCCATTTCTTCTATTACTTCTATCTGTGGATATCCTGCGTTTATTTTTCTTACTGCTTTTTTGAATTCTATGCTTAGCTGACCGTATCCTGATGACGAAATGTTTACAAGTATGTTAAAAAGAGGTACTCCTGAACTTAATTGGACAAGCATATCTTCCATTGCCGGAAGCAAATTTCTTTCTATTGCTTTTTGTTGCTTATTTGCGAGAACCTTTGGATAGTTTATTTGGCTAAATGATGTAAATATCCCCACTAGTATCGTAGGCATCAATGCAATTAAGAAAGAGTCTAATTCTCTTTTCATAAAAAAGAGAGCAGTACTGAAGACTATGTACCCTATAGTCATAAATATTACTGAACTTCTTGAAACTATTCCTAAATATTCTTCTCTGCTTAGGTCTACTTCTGCTTTTTCAAGATAGTATTTTAGATTTGACTCTTTTTTAACGCTGAAAAATTTTGTATATCTTCTAGACTTTATTTTAAGATTGTTCAATGAAGCTATAGTAAATGGAATATGGAAACTCATTCTGCAACCAGTTTAATTTTTTCATTTTTGCGTATTATTTCTCTTAGTCTGTCTTTGTTTTCATAAAACATTTTCATCGCAGTTCCTACTTCTCGAATAGAACGGAAATTATTTTTTATAAGCCACCCTAAAGTTTTTTCTCTTTCTTCTAATTCCTTACTCATTTCATTTTCTGATAATCCTGTGTGTCTGCTTAGGTCTTCAAAAATTCTGCTACTTTCTTTATGTTTTATTATCTCGTCTTTTTCGGGTAGCCAACGATAAATTATATTTGCAGTTGCTCTATCTCCTTCCGAATCAAACTCTGCAACTTGTAGAACTCTTCTCATTCCTTTTCTCCTATCTCTGAACATGACTATGTTTAGATTAACTGCTTTTAACAGATTTCCCGGAATACTAATTGGTGGATTTGTTAATCTGGAAATTGTTTCAGCAGCGGAATCTGCGTGAACTGTAGCATATACAGAGTGTCCGGTATGCATTGCTTCAAAAAGTACCATTGCTTCTTCGTGTTTACGCATTTCTCCTAGAATGATTCTATCTGGACGCATACGAAGAGAGTTTACAAGTAAGTCTAACATTGATACTTGTCCCTTTCCTTCCGAATTAGATGTACGAGTAACTAGAGGGTTCCAATATAGGAAATCTGGGAGCATTAATTCTCTTGTGTCTTCAATACTGATTATTCTGTGGTTAGGTGGAATGAATGGCATACAGGCGTTTAGAAATGAGGTTTTTCCAGAAGCTGTTCCTCCTGAAACTAGGATGTTCATTTCATATTCTATTGCGAGCCATATTAGGGCAGCTATCTCAAGATTGCATGTTTTATTTTTTATTAAGTCAACTATTGTATATGGGTCTCTTTGAAATTTTCTTATTGTAATTGTACTTCCTTTTGAATTTACTGGATATAATACTGCGTTGATACGGTCTCCCGTGATTAAGTGTGCGTCTAAAAGAGGATCTAATACGGTTATTTGTCTTCCAACTCTACGTGCTATGATATTCGCATAATTAATTATAATATCTTCTGTTGGTATTTGGATGTTAGTTTTCAGCCAGCCGTATTTTTTTGAAAATACTCTTACTGGTTCTTTTGAAGATTGAATTACTATTTCCTCTAGATTTGGGTCGTTAATTAAAAATTCTATGTTTCCTAAACCAAGCATTTCTTGCATTAGCATGCCCGTAAGCATTTTTTCATTTTCACTCTCTAGATGAGGAAGCTTTTTTTTCAGCAATGTAGATATTTCTTCATGAAATCTTTGTTTCATTTTGACGAAAGATTCTTGTTCTGAAAGTTCCTGTACGCTTACAGTTGCACTGCTTATCAATTCATTTCTTATTTCTTTAAGAAGAGATTCGGTTCCTATTCCAAATTTTGGAAGATTTAAATTGTATGTGTAATTATTTTCTTTTTCTATTATTTGAACTTGTACAACCGCTCCATCTACTTCTAATAAATATTCTTCAGATTTAGAACTAACTTTCTTATGTTCTTCAGGTTTATGCGTTTTATGATGGTGGTATATGGGTATATGCATTTTTTTATGATGTTCTGGCTTTTTGTCAAATGGATGTTTAGATATATGATGTTCTTCATGATGTATTATTTTCTTGTCCATATTGTATGTATGCAATTTTAGTTTTTTATGATGTTTTGACTTTTTGCTGGGGCGATGCATAGGTAATTTTACTTTTTTATGAAGTTCCGGTTTTTTAACGGATTTCAGAATATGATTGCTCTTCTTATTTGAAATTCTATTTGCTTTATGTTTAATGTGTTTCTTCATTTAGTCTTATTTCTACCTCCCCGAATCTTGGATAATCAACTATTGCTAGGTGATTGTTTTCTAAAATTTCTCCCCATTCTTCAATTATTTTTTTATCCACCTTGAATATTTCGGCTGCCTTTGTAAGATTTATCTTCTTATTTTTTTGAAGAAGTTTGTATAACGTGTCTATCTCCGTGTCTGATTTGCTAATTTTTTTTATAAGTTCTATATGTGTATTCTTTTGTGTTAATTGTGCAAGCTTGCTCTTTATTGAAGATAAAATTATCAATAAAAATAATAGTCCCCATTCTATCGTAATTATTATTGTGGATGGAAATGAAATGTATGTGTTTCCTTTTAGGTTGTTTTCTATTTCTTCAGATTTTAAGTCTCCTATTGCAAAACCAGAAAGTCCTATGGTCTTGACTACTGAAATATCCGTCTTAAAAAGTATAATGTGCATAATGCTATGACTTAAGACAACTATTATTACAAGAGATATAAATACCTTTAATACAACACCCTCTTTCACCATCTCCTCTGAAGGGTCACTTATTTTATAAACCTTGCCGACTTAGAATTGAGATGTTAAAGTGTCTCCACAAACTACAGCCTTTAGACTGTGAATCCACTTTGAGCACAAGAAGTTTGTTTACAAGGACAAACTTCTGTGCAGAAAATTCCATTCTTGAGGAATTTTCTTGCATCCAAAAAACCAAACTCAAGGTTTTTTTGATGTTAAGAAGAGGTCAGATTAGTACGGAATATCTAATTGTTATAGGATTTGTTGTTTTTCTTGTTTTATCTATTCTGGCCGTTGCTTTTTTTTATACCTCTGTGACAAATGACCAGATTAAAGTGTCTCAAGTTTCTAATTTTGCTCAAAAGATAATATCTAGTTCGGAATCTGTTTTTTATGCTGGAGAACCTTCTAAACTTACTCTTACTGGATATATCCCCGCAGGAGTTCAAAGTATTACTATAGCTTCTGAGGAGATAATTGTCAGTATTTCTACAAGTTCTGGAGTGACTACGATGTCTTTTTCAAGTAATGTTCCTTTAAGTGGTGAGCTTTCAATAAGCGAGGGGGTAAGACGCATTGAAGTTTTAGCTCAACAAAATGAAGTTCTTATACATGAATTCTAATCGGGCCCAGTCTGCTTTAGAATTTGTTATTGTAGTTATGGCAATGCTATTTTTATTTGTTGGGCTTTTAGTCTTCGTTCAAGAGAGAATAGCGAGTTCAAAATATGAATCTCTTTCTGTTGCAGTTAGAGAAGTTGCTCTGACAGTTCGGGAAGAGATAAGTCTGGCTCAACTTTCTACTGATGGATATTCAAGGCAGTTTACACTCCCTGGAAATATAAATGGATATGATTATAAAATAAATGTTACAGAAGATTCTGTATATGTTAGAACTGATGATGGTAGACATGCGATAGCTCTTCCTGTAGGAGAAGTTATAGGAGATGTTGTAATAGGGATTAATTCTGTTTCAAAGACTAATAATACTGTTTTCTTAAATGCTTGACTCAATTTTTGCGAATGGAAGACTTACAAAACTGATGTTTTCTAATCCATTCGATATTGCATATCGAAGGCTTAAAGAATTGAAATTCTTTAATTCATTCTGTTCTTACGAACAGAAGACTTTAAAGTCTGATAACTTTTAATTCGTTCTATGCTTTCGCATAGAAGACTTAGAAAACTGATATTTTCTAATCCATTCCATTTTTAACAAAATGGAAGGCTTTAAAAATGGTGTTTTATAAAACTGGTAATGGCACAAAGTATGTATCATTATTTACGCGAAGCTTGGAAGAAGCCAGACACTGCAACTTTGCGAGACCGCATGATTGCTTGGCGTGCTGGGGGCGCTGTTGAAGTAGTTGATAAGCCTTTGAGATTAGATAGAGCTCGTTCTTTGGGATATAAAGCAAAGAAAGGATTTGTTGTTGCTAGGATAAGAGTAATGCGTGGCGGAAGAACTCGTAGAAGAGTTGAAGTTAAAGGACGTAAGAGCCGTAAGCAGACTAACAGAAAGACTTTGAAAATGAGTTATAGATGGGTTGCTGAAATGCGTGCTTCAAAATATTTTAACAACTTAGAAGTTTTGAATTCTTATTGGATTGGAAAAGATGGAAAACATTATTTCTTTGAAGTTATTTTAGTTGATCCGCAGATGCCGGAAATTAAAGATCGGAAGAGCACACGTCTGAACTCCAGTCACGGCTACATCTCGT
>CAYIGE010000007.1:0-18372 GCA_964362835.1 Candidatus Woesearchaeota archaeon | reverse complement strand
CACATTGTAATAAAGAGTTGATGTTCTAATATTGTTTGCTTTATCTTGCGAGGTGCAAATTGTTTGTTTATTATTTCCGGAGCTGGAAGTAGAGGGACTTGTCGTAAAGGATACTCCACTTGTCCCATATGTAAGGTTTACTCCAGATGGGCTATCTGAAGAACTGCAGGTGCATGTTATGACGTCTTCTTTTTCTACAGAATAGTCATCACAACTATGAGTTATCGTCGGAGCGGTGTTGTCAAAGATTATTTTATGCACTCGTGCTGAATTGTTTAAGTTGCTGACTGTATCACTTGCGTAGACTGTGAGGTTATAGTAACCATCTGGATAATGAGCAGTGTTTATAGTTGAAGAGTATTTGTTTGTGGATCCTTCTTGGCTTAAAGTTACTGTTGAATTTTGCCCACCAGATGAGTTAGTAATATTAAATCTAACTGTATTTACTCCGATAGTCAAATCTATTACATAAACGCCAAGGCTTAGAGATCCAGAATAGTTTCCTCCTGTTGATGGGTTGGTAATATTCTCTGCAAAAACTTGAGGAACGGTGTTATCAATATAAATTTTATCGGAAAGGTTTGTAATTTGTGTTACAGATATTGATCCGCCGTCGTTGTAAATTGTTGCATTTAAGCTGTAAACTCCATCTGGAATTGTTGTGTTTGTTATGTTTGTAGCGCATGATGATGTAGTTGCACCTACCTGACAGCCGTTCGCTACAGAAGTATTTCCGATTCTTGTCCATACACCGCTTATATTAAAGAAGAAAGTTGCATTAGACGGAGAAGTTATGTCTGTAGCATTCAAGAAAGATACGTTGAATAATCTTGCAGAGATTGTTGTTAAGTTTGTTCCTGAAGAAAGAGCAATTATTTTTACATCATCTCCAGCAACGGCCATGACTAAATAAGCTAATCCTATCAAGATTAAGACTGCTAAAAATAAAATTCTCCTTTTTACCATTTTTCTATGTCAAATCATCTCGTATTGGCTTTATAATTTCTTCTAATGCTTCTATCGTTGCATTCTTTAAATCTAATGGATGTAATTTTCCTTCCATAAATTCCATTTCTAATAATTTGTATTTTTCGTAATTTTTGTTTCCTCCAAATTTGTCCGGTCTTTTTATTTTTAGGTTTTTTAATAGGGGGAAAACTATTAGTTTGTTTATTTGCAGTATTGAATTGTCTTTTGTTTCTTTTTCAGGACAATATGCTTCGTTTATTGATTTTTTTATTTCTTGGTAACTATCTTGAAAAGATATCCCGCTTCCAGGGATTGATTTAGACATCTTTTTACCAGGTCCTTTCAAAGAAGTTATTAGTGGCGTGTGTAATGCAATGAACTTGAAATCATTAATATTTTCCATGTCCTTGCCTAACATGTGTATTTTTCTTTGCTCTAAACCTCCAAGTGCTATGTTTACGTTTAAATGTTTGATATCGGCTACTTGCATTAAAGGGTACCATAATTGAGAGATTGTTGCGTTTTCTATGTCTCTTGCAACTTCCTGCATGCTTCTTAGACCCCTATTAATTGATAATGATTGAGCTAATTTCATTACATCAAATTGATATTCTTTAGAAAACTGGAAGCTACTGCCCAATACTATCTCTGCTTTAATTCCTATTGATTTTATTGTCTTTTTCCATGACTCTACTTCTTTTTTTATTAAATTCTCTTCTCCTTTTCTGTTAAGCATTGCATGCACATCTGCAAGAAGAATTATTATTTTAAAGCCCGCTTTTTCTAAATCCATTAATTTAGTAATTGTAACAAAGTGTCCTAAATGCAATGGACCATTGGGTTCATATCCACAATAAGCAATAGGTCTTTTATTAGACTTTAGGAGTTTTGAAAGTTCTTCTTCAGTTATAATTTCTTCAGTATTTCTTTTTATTAAATCCAATTTATCTTTTAAATCCATGTTTTAGATGGGCGAAAGGTTAATTTAAAGATTGTGTTATTCTGTGTTGATGAGAAGACTTGCGTTTTTTATAGCGATTATTGGATTGGGCATGTTATTGGGTCTATTGCTTAAGGAGCCTACTGAAGTCTCTTCACTTGACGGAGTTATTGTAGGCTCTGTTGTTAGAGTTCATGGAATTGTTGAGGAGGAGAGAAATTTTGGGCGTGGAAGATTATTGATAGTTGATGAAATCCCTGTTTATTGTGAGTGTTCTAATAAATATATTGGATTGAGGGTTTATGTTGAAGGCGTTGTTGA
This sequence comes from Candidatus Woesearchaeota archaeon, assembly GCA_964362835.1. GTDB lineage: Archaea > Nanobdellota > Nanobdellia > Pacearchaeales > GW2011-AR1 > SICU01. The sequence goes on along the minus strand of CAYIGE010000007.1, from coordinate 16,142 downwards.
GCGTTTTCCCGAGGATTTGAGAATAAGGGCTTTTATGGTGAGGAAAGTTTCAGATTAAATAAATCGTAGATTTTTTGAGCTTTTTTTCCTATTGATTTTTCTATCCTCTCTTTGCTTGAGTTTGCTATGTCTTTCAAGTTTTCAAATTCTTCCATTAGTTTTTTTGCCGTTGCTGGACCTATTTCAGGAAAACCTTCTAGGATAAATTGCAATTGTTCTTTTTCAGAGAGCATAATTTTAGATGCTCTGATTGGCTCCGTTTTTTTGCTCTTTTTTGTTGCTAGAAGACTTAAATATTTTGCAGTGTCTTCTTCGTTAATTGAATAAATTATAGGTGTTTTGAAGTTTAGGGCAATGCTTAATAAAAATCCTCTGAATGCGTTTTCGTGAATTTGTCCTTTGTATATATCTTGATTTTCAAATCCCTCCAATATCAATAAATTTTTGGGATATTGTTTTAGTTCATTTAATTGAGAGATTATTCTTTTGTTTATTATTGAACTTTTAAAATCTGAAATTGTTTTTCTTTCTATTGCGATATTGTTTATTATGTAGTCTGCTACTGGAAGTTGAGCGAATTCTAATTTATTGCCTCTTTTTATTAGTTCGCTTATGACTAAAGAATTTCTTTCGCGATTGTCTACTATTATTTTTGTATTTTCTTTTTCCTTTATTTTTTTATTTGAGAAGATGTTAAAGAAGGTCATATGAATTTGTTTAATCTTTGGGTTTTATCTTTATTTTGTAATTCTTTGTTTACTATGTCTATTGTTTTATGCATTTTCTTTTCTCTTGCTATTGCTGCATAATGATGAGCTTCATCTCTTGTGTCTTTCGTGATTAATATTGCCAATTTTCCTTTCATTAATCTTGCTGTTCTTCCTGCTCTCTGAATTCTTCTGATTTCTGAAGGTATTGGTTCATAAAAATATACTGCATTTACTTCGGGTATGTCAAGACCTTCTTCTCCGATTGAAGTTGCACATAGGATATTAACTTCTCCTGATTTGAATTGGTCTATTACAGTTCTTTGTTCTTTTTGAGATAGTCCTGTGCTTATTCCAGATTCTTGTTTTTTTGCTTGCCCTATAAATGTTTTTGCGTTTACTCTCGGCAACGTGTTTAAACTTTTTGCAATAACACTTGCAGTTTCTCGGAATTGCGCAAAGACCATAATTTTAGAGTTGTTATTTTGAGAGAATTCTTTTTCTATTAAATTTTTTAGAGTTTCTATTTTTGGGTGTTCTATATTTTTTTCTGTGAGTTTCTTTAGTGAGAGCATTAAAGCTTTGAATTCTACTGAATTTACTATTGTTTGAACGCCCTTGCTTTTTTTTTCGTCTGCCTGTTTTTGAAGATTTTGTAAATATGCATTTAATCCTGAAATGGTCTGTGTTTCTAATAGCTCTAGTGCATGAGATATTTTTATTGCTTGGGCACATAAGGACATTCCAATCATTGCATTAAAATTGCCCGGTGAAACTTGTTTTGCTAGACGATTCTGGAGTTTTAAGAGGGTTATTTTATTTGCAGTTTCAAAAAGTAGATTGCGATTTTTTAACTGTTCAATTTTAGAATCATATATTCTTCTTAATAGTACTCTGGGTTCTATAAGATATTCTGGAAAGGGGACTTCATGTTTTTCAAATGTTCTCTCTTGTAGATAGGGTTTTACATCGCTAGACTCGCGGGTTCTTATTTCTAATTTTTCTATATTGAGGTTTTTACATATTTGAGTTACTTTTTCTTTGTCTGAACCTGGAGATGCTGTTAGACCTATAATTCTTTGATTCTTTGATTGTTCTTTGTATGCTTGGGCTACATAGGTATAATCATAATTTTTTAGGCATCTGTGGGCTTCGTCTATTACGAGGAGAGACACTTCCTCTAGATTGTATAGTCCCTTTCTCACGTCGTTTGCTATGCATTGAGGTGTTGAGAATATTATTTCTGCTAATTTCCATATTTCTTTACGCTTTTTTGAATTTACTGTTCCTGTAAATATATCTAGTCCTGCAAATAATTCTGGCAATTGTTTTTTGAAAGATTCAAGATGTTGTTCTACTAGAGGTTTTGTCGGTGCGAGAATTAGAATTTTTTGTCTAGGAAATTTCTTTATTCTGTCTATTGAGAGCATTAATGCAATAAGCGTTTTTCCTATTCCCGTTGGGAGAACTACAAGAGTATTATTTTCTTTTGCAGTTTCTACGATTGCATTTTGATATTCTCTAGGGATTATATGGATTAACTCATCCATGTTTTTAGATTAGAAGCATAGCATATAGAAGAAAGATTAGAGTTATTGCTGCTAGCACCGACCATAAAACTCTTGAACCAAAGTATATTTGTGAGCCGTCTAATTTAGATATTGGAATCATGTTATAGAATGCATATAATGTGGCCATTTTTCCTATTGTGCTCCATAAATCTCCTGGAATCCAATAAGATATGAAAGTTATTAATAAACATCCAATAATTCCTGCGGCTCCGACTAGGGCGTTATGATGGTCAGTCATTTCTGTAAAGCTATATGGTCCGAATCTTTTTGCCGCCCTTCTTTTAAGAGCTCGGGTTTCATAGGTCATTATGGTCATCATATTGATTGAACCAAGAGTTACAATGGTTACGAATAAAGGGATTAATATTCCTGCAGATATGCTTTTTTTGAAATTATCTCCTGGATGGAAACCAAATCTTTTTACTTGCCATATTTCATGCTCTACGTCTGCATCTAGTCTTGATGCTATAGCTTTCTTTGATAAAATATTTACTCCTATTATTATAGCTGAAAATACTATTATTATGGAGAGGGCTTTGAAGTCCGCTTGGATTATTTCATTTAACCCATAGACTATACCAAGAGTTACTATTGCAAGAATTATGTGGATTATTTCTTTGTCTTTCATTTTATTATGGATTTTTGATTGTTTAAGTTTCCTCCGATTTACGAAAAACACATTGACATATAAATTTATGTTTTTTTATACTACTGCGATATGTTTGTTGCGTGAGCGTAAAGTATAAATAGACTATGGCTCCTTTTCATAGTATGCTTAAAATAAAGAAAATTTCCGAAGTGATGAATAAACACGTTTATACAGCTGAAGGAGAGTATTTTGGACAGGTTGATGATGTTAATTTAATGGATAACAAAGTTGATGGTTGGAAGATTAGAGTTAGTGGAGGATTTACTAATACTCTTGGTGGTGCTCGTGGAGTTATTATTCCTCATCAGTTTGTTAAGGCGATTGGAGATGTTTTTGTAGTTACTGGCGGTTCTTTGCCTTCTAAAGCAGATGGTGTTGATTTGTCTTCTGCTGGTGCTACTGGAAATACTACTGGTTCGGCTTCGCCCTCTAGTGGAAGTTCAATGATGACTTCTGGGTTTGATAGTTTCTGATTTTTTGCGATAAGATTTAAACAAAGTTAACTGATACAGAAATGAGCAAGTCATTTCTGTCTGTTCGACATCTTATGATTGAACATGTTAACATACTTAAACTTTGTAAAATTTTGGAACAAAGTTTAAACAAAGAAAATTGTGATTTTCTAGCTTAAATCTTGTTTTCGAGCAAGATTTAAATAATCCTCTTGTTTTCGTGGTTTATGGTTGAAACTATTCTGTCCAGTCCAATTATTTCTGAAGCGGTACTACCTTTCATTCTCGTTTTTACTGTTATTTTTGCTATTTTACAGAAATCCAGTATTTTGGGAAAAGATAAGAAACAGATTGATGCTCTTGTGGGAATTGTATTTGGGTTAGTGACTATTACTTTTGCTCGTGCGGTTGGGATAATTAACCAGCTTCTTCCTTTTTTGGCAGTTTCTGTAATCTTGATTTTAGTTTTTCTTATTTTGATTGCTATATTCCATAAAGATATAGATGGTAAGGAATTTGCATTGAGTGATGGATTTAAGAAGACTATAATGGTGCTTTCATTTATTGCTGTTGTTATTGCAGGTCTTGTTTTTACGGGTGCTTGGGATTATCTTTCATCTCGTTTTACTGGACCTGATAGTTCAGGATTAGTTACTAATGTTGTTTTTATATTGATAATTATAGGCGGATTTTTGGTTGTTTGGTTTGGGGATAAGAAGGATAAACCAAAGCCTTGAGGTAATTGATAATTCCTGACGAAACATATTTAAAGAAAGTTTGTATTTCTTTGTGATGATTAACTTTGGGGTGTTCGTGCAGTTCTTCTCTTTATATGATTTATATGCGCAGTGGGAGACTTCTGGAGTTTTTGATTTCTTGCTTCCAGTTTTACTTATTTTTTCAGTTATATTTGGAATTTTAACTTCTACTAAAGTTCTTGGAGAAAATCGGGGAGTTAATTTTGTTATTGCTGCTTCTGCTGCCTTGATGGCAATGAGACTGCAAATAGTTTCTGATTTCTTTGGTTTGCTTCTTCCTGGATTGGGAATTGGTATTGCAGTTATAGTTGTAGTTTTGATTATGGCAGGACTTTTCATGTCTAAAGGAAATATTGCTGATTGGATGCCTACGTTCTTCTGGGGAGGACTTGTTGTTGGTTTGATTATAGTTATTGTTGTATTAAACAACTTCGCTTGGTTTGGTTCTCCATGGTGGCAGATGAACTGGGTCTCGGTGGTATGGATAATAATAATAATTGCTGTTATTGCTCCTTTCTTTACGGAACGTAAAACTGAAGCAGAAAGATTAGCAGACCGAGCACATTACGGGGTTGAATATCCAATAATGCCTATTAGAGGACAAAGAGTTGCTGGAAGTTAAATGGTAGCTGACGTTTCTTCATTTGTTTATTTTGCACCTGTTCTTGTATTTTTAGTTGTGTTTGCAATAATGGTTGCTTTGTTGCATAAGACCAAGCTTATTGGCGAAAATATGTACTTGCAGATTTTCTTTTCTTTTGTTATCGCTACGATATTCATAACGGCTTCTAGTGTTAAACAGCTTGTATTAAATGTGATTCCTTGGTTTGCAGTTTTGCTTATAGCTTTATTTTTGATTATGGCTCTTGTGGGTTTTATGGGGAAGACTGATGCTATGATTGGTAAGGGAATTGGCTGGGTTTTTATTATTCTTTTAATTTTAATATTTTTAGTTTCGGGGATAAAAGTCTTCTCAAAATCAATAAGCCCCTATTTACCCGATGCAACGTATGATGAGGTTTCTGGTGCGGATCCAACACTTGTTCATTTTTTCAGTTGGTTGTATTCTCCTAGAGTTAAAGGATTCTTTTTACTAATTGGTGTAGCTGTGTTTGTTACATGGTTTCTGTGGAAGACTGGTGGAATTAGTCCGACTGGTAAGAAATAGTTAAGAATTATTATTTATTTTTTATGTTCTGTGTGATATCAAAGTGTATCTGATGAACACTTTGAGCTCCTAAAAACAATTACTACTGAATCTCATCCTTTGTGTTCATTGTTTTTATGATGCTTTGAGCCGAGAACTTTAGCAAATGTTTTTTGAGTTTCTATCATTTCGTGCTTTAAGTCTTCTACATTCGTTACATAGTCTCCTACTTTTCTGAGTACTGAAGATTGTAAAGTGTCAATTATTTTTTCAATTCTTTTTAGCCTTTCTTCCATTGCTTCTGTTTTTGTTTCAAGTTCTGTTTTAAATATAGCTATTTTTTCTATCTTTTTACGTACGTCTGATAGCTTTTCTGATACTATCTGCTCTGAAATTTCCATTATTGTGTCGCTACTTATTGCGGAAGATTGTGGGTCGTAGCCTTGATATCCTTGATTTTGATTTTGTTGGTTATCTGTAATGTATTCTTGCTGACCAGTTTCTTGAGTTTGTGGGGGAGGCATCATTGACTGTTGCATTCCTTGCTCTTGATAATAATTTTGATCTTGGCTTTGAGAATCACCGGGAGAAGGAACTTGTGGGTCTTGGTTTTCTACTGCGTCTTTTATTTTACTTTGAGCCATTGCTTCAGAAATTGCCCTGTAGGGATTGCCCTGTTCTTGAAGTTTAGAAATCATTTCTTCTTCAGTCATTCCAGCTTGTCTCATGTGTTGAATTTCTTCTAAGATTCCCATTTTATCTTCCTTTCCCGTGTGCAGTCATGAACAATTCTATTTGGCGTTGGAGCATTAACAATTCCTCTTTTCTTACAGATTCAGATAATTGATCTGCAACTTTCTTTAAGAATTCTTGTATTTTAATGTTTTCTTCTCTTGTTTTAGACAGACTCTTTTTTAGTTCTTGAAGTTCGTTCATTATTGACTCGCGATCTTCAATGACATTCTTTCCAATTAGAAGCATTCTGTCTCTCATAAGTCTTTGTTTCTCTTCAATGTCCTTTATGCGACCGTTAATATCTGTGAAGTATTGGTCTTCAGATTGTTGATACTGCTCCATGATATTTTTAAGTAATCTGTAGTTTAAAACTGTTTGTGGTAATTCTAACTAGAGAACCCTAATTTATTTAAACTGTCTTTTACTTTGTTTTTTATGTTTATTTTAAAATCTTTCTTTTTTATGTCAAAGTGTTTGAAAACTTCGCTCTTTAGGAGAGGAACACTTTGAGCATCCAAAAAACAAGTTTCAAGATTGTTTTTTTTATGCTGATTTGTGCAAGTTTTGTTGTGTCTGTGATTTTCTCTTTTCAGAGTTTTACTGGATATTTGATATCTGACCAGGTTAATGGGGGCGCTAATTTGACAGCTTTCTTCTTCTTTTTAATTGGTCTTTTTGGTACGTGGTTGTATTTGGTAAAATTTAGATAAGTGGAGCATAGACATAAGGAATTATCCATAACTATTTAACGAATGTTTATTTTGTTTATTTATGGTGTTTAAACTCAATACTCCTGCATATTCTATAGAGATACAGAGAAAGGAAGGAGAGACTATTTTATATGTTAATTATTTGGGGGCTACTATTGTTCCTTCTATTGCAGATTCTGCGGAAACTATGGCTCGTGCTGTGGACGCTTTAATAGAGAATCCTGAAGTTTCAAGAATAGTTTTTGTACAGCAGAGAAATTATAATTATCCTTTTGAACAGGTTTCTTTGCTTTTAGAGGTTTCTCAATTGTATACTTTTTTGCTCAAACAGGAACGCATTTTGGCTCCGGATAAACTTGGTTTTTTTACTAATCTGGAGTTTGCACCTCGTGAGTTAAGTTATTTACTTACTCTTTTGAGGCAGGACCCAGTTGCATGTTATCTTGAGATTAATAAAAGAATTGGAACATATAAGAGAAATTCTTCACAGCATTTTGATGCGTATATAGGAATTCTTGAGCGTTTTAAAGAATTATTGTTAAAAACTAGGATGATATCTTCTTTGATAGATGTTGTAGATACGTATGCTATTGGAGATCGTAAGGTGTACTCGCCTATTTTTAGACCAGATATTTTGCCTAATTTTACTCTTACTCGTCTTGTAGCTCAATTGCCTGAAAATGCTGAAATGATAGACCAGTATGAATTAAAGTCTGGTTTTGAGGGAGTGACTGTAACTATATTGAAGGTTGAAGGAGACGTAAAATATCTTTATCACATTGTGCCTCCCGAATATAGTTTGAGCGAAGAACATCATTATTTACTTAATCTTGGAAAAAATGTTTTGTTGGAATATCAGCCGAAGTCTGAAGAGTTTGTTGATTCTGAAAAAATTCGTTCGCTTTTTTTTAATGTTGCGCGTGACTTAATATCTGAATTGTCCCAAAATAAGAATATTCCTTTGAATTATAGAGAACTTAATAGTCTTGCGAGGATTCTTGTTAGACAGACTATTGGGTTTGGGTTAGTTGAAGTTTTACTTTTAGATGAAAATTTACAGGATATTTTTTTAAATTCGCCAATAGGCCAGAATTATGTTTTTGTCAGACATACTAAATATGGCGATTGTGTGACTAATATACTCCCTTCTTATGAAGATGCTGATTCTTGGGCTTCTAAATTGCGTTTGCAGAGTGGAAGGCCTTTAGATGAGGCGAATCCCATTTTAGATACAGATTTATTTTTTGGAAATGTTAGGGCTAGAGTTGCTGCGATACAAAGACCTCTGTCTCCTACAGGTATCGCTTATGCTTTGAGAAGACATAGGGAGGAACCTTGGACATTACCTCTTTTTATAGATAATAAAATGATTAACTCTTTTACTGCGGGGTTGATGAGTTTTTTAGTTGATGGTAATCGCACACTTTTGATTGCCGGTACAAGATCTAGCGGAAAGACTTCTCTATTGGGAAGTACAATGCTTGAAATTATTCCCAGCATTAGAATATTGGCTGTGGAAGACACGCTTGAACTTCCCATTGATTCTTTACGCAAGCTTGGGTATAATATTCAAAGGATGAAAGTGCGAAGTGCTTTACTTGAGGCTACTACTGAAGTTGAAGCTGCTGAAGGTATTCGTGCGAGTTTGCGTTTAGGAGATTCTGCACTTATTGTTGGAGAAGTGCGAAGTTCTGAAGCTAAGGCACTATATGAAGCAATGAGAGTTGGTGCTTTGGCTAATTTAGTTGCTGGAACCATTCACGGAGCATCTCCATACGGAGTTTTTGATAGAGTCGTTAATGATTTAGGTGTTCCTGTTACGAGCTTTAAAGCGACAGATGTTGTTGTTGTTGCAAATCCGATTAGGACTCCTGATGGGATGCATTATAAGAAGAGAGTTACTCAACTTACCGAAGTCAGAAAACATTGGATTAAGGACCCTGAAGAGGAAAAGGGATTTGTTGATTTAATTAAATACAATGTGGAGAAAGATGAATTAGAGCCGACAGATGATTTAATGAATGGAGATTCTGAAATAATAAAAGCGATTGCTGGAACTGTTAAAGGGTGGGCGGGAGATTGGGATGCTGTTTGGGATAATATTTTATTGAGAGCTAAGATTAAACAAGAGGTTGTAGATGTTGCTAGAAAAGTACAAATGCCTCAATTAATGGAAGCAAAATTTAATGCTTTAAGCAATGATATGTTTCACAGAGTTAGTGAGAAGATAACAAAAGAAATTGGGCTTCCTGTTTCAGATAGAGTTTTTCCTGAATGGAGAAGCTGGTTGATGAATAGTGTTAGGAAGATTTAGTTGTATAAGAATGCATTAATGACATTCAAGGCAGTATAATATTCTTGTTGCAAATCTCTAGAAACTACGGGTAAGATATGGCTTTGGTATTTCTTGGGTCTTTATATTTTTCTCTCAAGAGCTCTAAGAATCCTTTTTGTGCAGGTCCTAAATCTCATGAAGGTTTACTAGTAAGGATCATGCGGGCTCTTGCATCTTTCCAATATTCTGTTTCTAAAATTCCTCTAAATATTCTATCATTTAATTCTTGCAGACCATATAATTTGTCCATTAGTGTTCTTATTAATTTTCTCATATTTTTGTTAAATCTAATTATCCTAGGCCCGAAAGGGCTACGGCAGCTAGACCTGAAAGAAGGATTGTGCTTAAGAGAGTTGTGATTAGGTATAATGTTAAACCTCTTTTTAGGTTTCTTGATAATTCATATTTTTCTTGTAATTCATCTTTACCTGAATCTACTGTGACTAAAGTTCCTGTGAGTATGAATATTATTTCTATTAGATAAATTCCTATTGAGATTTGAACAAAATAAGGAGGAACTATTCCCGTAATGTCAAACAGGTTTACTATGCTTCCTATTGAACCAATTCCTGCAACGTCTGCGCCTCCGCCTGTTAAGTCTGAAAGTCCTTTGAGTTTATTCAGTATTAATGCAATCATTGATGTGAGTCCGACGATTATTCCAGATAAAAGTGGTGCGAGGAAGACCATATTTGAACGCATGTCTGAAACTACTTCTGCTAAAAGATCTCTTAATCGGTCGTTTATTTTTTGGATATTTTTTACATAGTCTGATATTGACATCATTGCTCTTGCGGCTATTTTTAGTCCTTTTTTTACAGACTCTATTAGAATTCGCATGCTTGTTGAGATTAGTGCTGATGGATAGTATATTATTGCGCCTCGTTGATTGTTGAATATTGCTTCGTCTAAAGGCATTCCTAATTGTTGGATGTTTTGATTGACTAATTGGAAAAAGCTTTGGGTTTTCTGACCTTGGGTAGATTCTGCTACTTTTGAAAATACTCTTTCTGCTGGAACTCCATCACCCAGTCTGTTTCCTAATTGGAAAAGGGTGCTTGTGAATTCGTGTTCTAATTCTTTTGTTTCTTTTCGTGATTTTATTATTTCTTTTGTTTTGAGTTTGTAAGCTATGCTGAAATACGAAGCTATTGAAAGAGGTATGAATAAACTTAGTATTGTTCCTGCTAATCCGAATGGACCTATTGTATTTCCTGCTACCGTTTTGAAATCAAATAGATATTGGTCTTGGAAAAATGATAGTCCTAACTCTCCGAATGTGTAGTCGCTTTTTAAATTTAGGAAACTAAATATCCCACTTTGGAATAGAAACGGCAATAGTCCTATGATAAACAAGGGTATGCAGACTAGTCCTGCGATTACCCATGGTTTTTTTGAAGCGTATTTGGGATATTGAGGGCTTTTTTCAATGTTTGAATTTTCGCCATAACCTCCAGGACGTTTGAATAATACTTCTGAAGTCATGAAGTAAACGCCCAATGGAATAATCAAATTGAATATTACAAATAGATGATACCATTTTAGCCCGTTTGCTATGACTACTGTTGTTAATGGGAGTAACGCTAAAGCTAGAGTTGGGAGTATTATTCCTAGCATGTAAATGTTTGTTAAAGGAGAACGAATTTCTCTTGAGTATGTTAGCATTTTATCATAAACGCCGTCTAAAATTATTTGGAGACCTCTTTCTAAAGTGTTTATTCTTTGAATGTCTGATGGTTCATATAAGCTGGATTCTATTAAATGAAATGATTCTATAAATTCTGGCGAATAATTTCTCCATGTTTCTAGGTAAGAGTCTATGGATTGTTTTACTGATTGATATTTTCCTGTTTCTACGTCGTATAATATTTTTTTGAAATCTAGAGCTAATGGGATTTCTAGATGCTCTGAAGCGAACTGTACTGCTCTTTCTAGATTTGAAGTGTGTTTCATGTAGATTACTATGTATAGAATTGCGGGAATCATTTGGGCAGATGCTTTTAGTCTCCAAATGTTTGCAAGTCTGTTTGGCATTGAGTAAATATAGTAATATACGAAACCGCTTAAAACAAATCCGAGAAATGTAAGCATTATTGGAAATGGGTGTCCTAGAAAGACTATACTCAAGACCAATGTAAAAGTTACAAATAGAGTTAATAACATTGCAATTATGGATAGAGATGCTGATTGGGAAGCAGTAACTTCTAAATGAGCTATGTCTAGATAACTTTGAATTTTTGCATTTTCTTTGTCTGAAAGTCTTATTTTTATCGCGTTTCCTAAAGAATCCGTCCATCTTTTGTATCTTGATATGTCTGGTAACATGTCTTGTTTGAATTGTTCATAATCTTGAGAGTAAGATTGTCTTGGTTTTGTGGATATTTGAGATTCAATCTTATTCTGATACTTGCGGAGAATTTCTTCAGTTGTTACCATCAGTCCTCTTGTGGAATGTGTAAAAGAGATTATTAATACTTGTGGATATTGTATGTTTCTTTCTCTTTGTATTATGGGGATATATTGAGTATATGAGGTAAGATAGTAAAACTTATATCTTGAAGAAACTAGCCTGATAGTGTTGCTGATAAAATGGTTAATGAAATTACGTTAAAGGACGAAACAACCGAATTTTTATTGTATACTGCTCCTAATGGTGATGTTAAAGTGGAAGTATTTTTTCATAAAGAGAACATTTGGCTCACTCAAAAAAGAATGGCTGAATTGTTTGGGGTTGATAGGTCAGTTATAACAAAACACTTACAAAATGTATTTGATAGTAAAGAATTAGAGGAATCTTCAGTTAGTGCAAAAATTGCACAGACTGCTAGTGATGGGAAAACATACCAAACTTTATATTATAATCTTGATGCCATTGTTTCTGTAGGGTATAGGGTCAATTCTACAAGAGCAACCCAATTTAGGATTTGGGCAACTCAAAAACTTAGAGAATTTATTCTAAAAGGGTTTGTATTAGATGATGAAAGGTTAAAGAACGGGCATTATTTTGGAAAGGACTATTTTGAAGAATTGCTTGAAAGAATTCGTTCAATTCGTGCTAGTGAGAGAAGAATTTATCAACAAATAACCGACATATTTGCAGAATGTAGTATAGATTATGATAATAATTCTGAGATTACTATGGAGTTTTATTCAATTGTGCAGAATAAGTTTCATTATGCAATATCTGGAAAAACTGCTGCAGAAGTAATATATCAAAAAGCAGACTCAAGAAAGGAAAATATGGGTTTAACTTCTTGGAAATATTCTCCTAAAGGAAGAATATTAAAATCTGATACCATAATTGCTAAAAATTATCTTGGCGAGGTTGAAATTAAAAAATTAGAAAGGACTATTTCTTCATTTTTCGATTATATCGAGAATATTACTGAAAAAAGGATTGTAATGAAGATGAGTGACCTGGCTCAAAGTGTTGATAAGTTTTTGCATTTTAATGAGTATAAAATTTTAGAAAGCAGAGGTAGTGTGTCTAAAAAAGATGCTGAAGAAAAAGCGTTTAGAGAATATGAGGTATTTAATAAAAAGCAGAACATAAATTCTGATTTTGATAAACTTACAAAGAAGATGCTTGGTGAGGATAAGAATAAGTGACGGGGTTATATTTATATATAGTTTAACTTAGTTTTTTATGCTGATACGTAGATTTAGAGTTTCTGATGCTTTTGAAGTGTCTTCTGTAATAAGGCGTGCCGTTATGGAAAGAGACAATAGAAATTATACGCTTGAACAACTTTATTCTATTGCAAACCATTATTCTTCTGAAAATATGTGTTCTAAATTAGACAAGAAGTTTGTGCTTGTGTGTATTGACAAGGGTAAGATTGTAGGCACTGCTACATTAAGAGGCGATGAAGTCATGGCTGTTTTTATTGAACCGAATTATCAAGGGAGGGGTATGGGGATTAAATTAATGGAGCTTCTTGAAAGTGAATCTGTTAAGGGAGGTTTATCTCGTGTTTGGCTTGTTGCGGTTCTATCTGCTGTTTCTTTTTATGAGAAGTTAGGTTATTCTTTTGTAAGTTATAAAACGCATCCTGATTGGGGTAAAGCTATTATGATGGAGAAGTATTTGAATAATTAGATTTATATTGATGTATTTGCTTTTGATTTGATGAAGAAAAAAGGTGAATTAGTGTTTGATGAGCTTATTCCTTGGATTATAGCTTTAGGGGTTCTTGTTCTGGTTTTGATATTGTATTTTGTTTTGAGCGGTAAGGGAACTGCCGCTTTGGAGTTTTTTAAGAATATGTGGAGATTTGGGAGATGAGTAGAATAGGGCTAGGAAGAAAAGGAGATGTTAGTGTTGGGATGATTATAGCAATAGTTCTTGCTCTTGCAATTTTAGTCATTGTCTTGACAGGCGTTTGGTCGAAATATTCTTTTTTTGTTTATATTGCAAAACTTCTTCCTGGTTTTAATCAGACGATTCCAGAAGGAACTTCAATTGTGGGGGTTAATCTTGAGACCGATAAGCTAATGTATTTTACAGGTGAGAAGTGGAGGGATATTGATTCCCAAAGTGCTAATTTCGTTTTAGGAAATTATGAGTTTGCTCCTAAGGGTTTGAAAGAATCTCTTGAAGATTTTTATTTTGATACAAAGAGAAAGCCTGAAAGATTTAATATTAGTCTTAATGAGTGGAGATATTGGGATGTTGTAAGAAGTTCAGGAATTTATGAGAATCTTGTTATTTCGCCTCAAATTAAAAATTACTTTGTAAATAAACCAAATGTTGGACCTTATGAATATATAGAACTAAGTTTTATGGACAATACTCCCAAGTACACAGATTATGGTTCTAACCCCTCTCCTTTATTTGCTAAAATAGAATATGAAAAATATCCTCAAGCAGTAGCTCAAATTATTGCTTGGAGAGATGGTATACTTGAAGGGAATAAATGCGAGAAATTTTTGTCTCTTAAGATTATGGAAAAAGGTGTTTTATCTTCTAAGAACTATACTGTTCGTAAGGTTGATGGATATATCTTTGTTGATTTAAGTAAGCCTGTTTATGATGGAACTACTGAAAAATGGAAAGATGATTGTCTTGGAGTGAAGAGTTATGTTGATGAAGATAGGAGTAAATGGAAGAATAACGTCCCAGTTATATTTAGTTATACTAGATATCTTGCTAGACCGGATGTTTGGGAAATGCTTTCTTATTCTGCGGAAAATGGTTGGTCATATAAGTATCTTTGGCAGAAGAGTGTTGAAGAAGTTGAGCGAGTTGAGGAGGTATACTTAAATGAGAATCCTATTTTGGTGCCGTATTCTTATAAGGTGTTAGCTAATAAGGGATTTTATGATGGACTCACTTTATTAACTAAGCCAGATGGTGTTTTTGAGGAATACGGCATTATATTTAATTATATGGGTAAATTACCTGGAGAGGGAGTTTTTATTGGTCGTGGAAAAACTCGCGTAGATGTATCTTTTCTTGGAACAAAAAGTGAATGGGGAGAATGGGGCGATTCTAAGAAGAATGAGGAATTAATTAGCAAATTTATTTATGAAGTTTTAACAGAGTATAACAAACGCCTTTTGCCTGTTGATACTGGAGAGGTTCAAAAATGAGAAGAAAAGGATTTGCTTATGATTCTTTGACCAATATTATTCTATGGATTTTGATTTTGATACTTGCTGGACTTTCTATTTATTTTCTGTTTAAGAGATTTGGCTTACGCTAAAAGATTATAAAGTTGCTTTTGATTGTTTTAATTATGATTAGACGAGGTGAGCTTAGTTCGGGTCAATTGGTTATGATTATTTTGGCTGTTGCTGGATTTGCTATTGCTATGCTGTTTTTATTTGGGATTTTTAAGAACCAGGATTTGACTGAAAGAGAATTATGTAGATTGTCCGTATTATCTAGAGCCACTGTTCCGGGAGTTGCGCAACAAGCTGTGCCTTTGAATTGTTTTACTGAAAAGGTTTGTATTACTGTTGATGATGGTAGTGTTTTGGGAATTGGAGGCAAGGATAATTCTTGTAAACAATTTGCTGGAGAGAAAAATGTTAGAACTGTTGAAGTTAAATTAGGGGAGGGTCTTGGGGGTCAGAAAGCCATTGATACAATTCAGAGAGAAGTAGCTAATTCAATGTTTGATTGTTGGATGATGACTGGACAGGGGAAGATGGATATTTTTAAGAGTGGCGAGGGAGGGTTTGTTGATGAAGCTTTAGATTATACTAGTTTGAGCATACAACAGATTAAACCAAAGTGTATTGTTTGTTCCAGGGTTGCTTTTTCTGATGCTTTGACTTCTCATAAAAATGCTAATGTCTTGAAAGAAATTAATTATAATGAATTTATGTCTCGTGAAAAAGTTCCTGGAAGTAGTTTAACTTATTTTCAAGCGTTTACTGATGAAGGTATTGGTTCCGGATATGGGGCGATTGGATCGAGTGAAGATAAGCTTGCGAAGTATTATGATAAACTTAAGGATGATGTATTTAGTGATGCGGAAGTTGAAGAGATTAAAGCAATTTTATTTGAGCAGTTTGGACCTCAAATTTCATTGGAAGATAAGGCTAAAATAAATGATTTAAAACCTTTAACTATAAAATCTTTTTTCAATAATTTTGATAGGTCTGTTAAATCTAAAGATAATCAGATTGCTATTGTGTTTACACAGATTAAAGTTCCTTCGGTTCCTGCAGATACTCAATTTTGGAATACTCTAAGGAATGGGGCTATAGTTGGGGGTTTCAGCATGATTAGTGGACCTGGAAAGATTGCAAGCTTTCTTATACCTGGAGCTGGGTGGGTTAAGGCTTTGGTTAAGGTTGCCGCGGTTGGTGCAACTTCATTGAATTTGGCTCTTACTGCGGAAGGTCAGACTGGAACAAATCAGGCTCTTTCTGTTGCGACTTGCGGGAAATTTGAGAGTAAGGTTGGAGGAGAACAGCAA
Source organism: Candidatus Woesearchaeota archaeon (assembly GCA_964362835.1). Taxonomy (GTDB): domain Archaea; phylum Nanobdellota; class Nanobdellia; order Pacearchaeales; family GW2011-AR1; genus SICU01. The sequence continues at coordinate 149 of CAYIGE010000007.1, read as the reverse complement.
GGATGTTCGCTTGTTAAATTAGTTAATTGGGATGTTAATACGATAAACAGTTTATGTACTGGCGGAATAGAGGGGAATTTATGAAAATTTATAGAAAGGGAATACTTGTTTCTGAAACTCTTGGAATTGTTCTTTCTATTATTGGATTA